>NZ_DASWTD010000223.1:0-7219 GCF_036402335.1 Sphingopyxis sp.
GGTGATTTCCGGTTGATCTTCTGATGTTATCGTCATCGATTATCCAGAAACGATTCCCCGTTTTCAGGAGCGAACGATGAAAATAGCTTCGGCGCGCTGGGAGATTATCGGTCGCCTGATGCCGGGGGGCGAAAGCGAAGCGCCGGCCAATCCAATCATAGGAGACATTCTGAATGCGACTGATGCTGATTGCGAGCCTGTTGATCCTTCCTCAAATGGCGGGCGCCGCCGAATGCGGTGTGGACACGGTGAAAGTCGCGGAACGAACGCAAAGCCTTGAAGAGCATTATGACCTCATATTGTCGGATATCTCCTGCGATGCCCCAACGGTTCGGGCGCATATATTGATGTGCGACGCCGCTTATGATTCGCAAGCGGACCTGTGGCGGATGGGTCGGCTCGACGATATGGCATGGGTCTATGCCTATGAGAACGCCACCAAGAAGGAGGTCGATCACGCCGATCCGCCTCGCGATGATGATTTTATGCGGCGCCGGGATGCCTGCACCGATACGGCATGCCTGTGCGAGGTGCTGATCGATCACACCAATGCCAGCCTCGGCGGGTTGTCGCCTTATGCCGGTAAACAGATCGAAACCGAAGGTTGATCAACCCGACAATTTCCAGGAGATCCCCATGCGGCCGTTCCTCCCGATCTTCGCTTTCCTGACTCTGCCGGTTTCCGCCACGGCTGCTGCTGCGCAAATCGAAAGCATTTATTTCGAGCATCGCGATTGGGTAGTGGCGTGCGATAATACACGCACCTGCCGTGCCGCGGGCTATCAGTCCGAAGACTATGCCGCCGAGACTCCGGCTCCGCCGGTGTCTCTGTTGCTGACCCGCAAAGCCGGTGCCGGGGAACCGGTCGGTGCCGAACTGTCGGTCGTCCCCGAGGATGATCAGGATCCGATGCCGGGGGCCCTGACGCTGCGGATCAACGGTCGCGACCGGGGCAAGGCTGATGTCAATCGCGAGAACGGGACCGCAATGCTCTCGCGCGCCCAGACCGGGGCGCTGCTCGACGCGCTGTCGCGAGACAGCAAGATAGAGGCTGTGGCGGATGATGGCCAGCGATGGGTTCTGTCGGACGACGGGGCCAGCGCCGTCCTCCTGAAAATGGACGAATTCCAAGGGAGACTGAACACACCCGGCGCTCTCGCGCGGCGAGGCGATCGGAACGAAGCCGAAGTGCTGCCGGCCGTGCCGGCGCTTGCAGTGCATATTCCTGATCTGGTTGCCACGCGGCCGGACGATGCAAGGCTGGCGACGTCCGCCGCTTTGCGCACCGCCTTGCGGGCGACCGCCTTTGGCGAAGACGAGAGCTGCGACATTCTGTTATCCGATGAAAAACAGCCTCTTACGGTCGAACGCGTGAGCGACGACACCCTGCTGGTCTCCACACCTTGCCAGTCGGGGGCCTATAATCAGAGTATCGGATTTTGGACGGTCGACGAAGGGGCGCCCGATCGCCCTCAATTGGTGACCACGTCGGCCAGCGGCTTCGAGAAGGGACGAATCTGGGCGGCACACAAAGGGCGCGGCCTTGGCGACTGCTGGTTCACGGCGGCCTGGAGCTGGGATGGCGAGCGTTTCGTGCAGACCGAAGAAGCGACCACGGGCCTGTGCCGCGGGTTCGCGGGCGGTGCATGGCGTATGCCAACACTGGTCAGCGATGTGCAGCCCGATCCCGGCCGGCCGCAGCCGCACCGCAGCTTGGACTAAAGGAGGCCCACATTGGCATTGTTAAACACACGTTCCTTGCTGTCAGGCTGTTGCATTGGCTTGATGGCATTCGCATCCACTGGAAGCGCGCAACCTTCCGAGACGCAAGCCGGCGAGGCCAGCCGAACGGTCGATGCCGCCACGACAAGCCGCAGCGGCTCTCCCGCCCCTTCGTCAGCCAATATGGCCAAGCGGTATGGCGCGGCGAAGGAGCAAACGGCGTTGGGCCGCGTCCTGTCCATGTTCGCGGCCGATGCTGATGCGGCCCGATATGATACGGATACCGGCCTCGCATGGGGTGCGTTTGAAACAGCCGAAGGCAACGACAATGCCTACCGACGCTCGGCGAAAATCCGGCTTTTGGGCTTCGGTCCAGCGGATTTACCTGCGGGCGCCGGATCCGACCTCAAAATGGTCAAGGGTAATGGCGGGGACAGCTGGCTCACGATTCACGGTTTTAGGCAGGGCAGCGTCTATTCGCTCTACGTCCAGAAGCCCTATGTCCCCGAGGATGATGCGGAAGGCGTGGATTATGCGCGCTTGATCGCCGATCAGCTTGATTCCGCCGTGATCACGCCGCTGGCCGTCAATTGTGCGAAATCTGCGGACGGCGACGGACCAGACACGCAGAGTACCGCTTTTTACAGTATCAAGGTCGATGGCGGAACGATCTGGATGGCCGGCACGGTCGAGGAGGGCGGCAAGTACAGCGGGGGCAATATCATCCTCAATTTTACCCGCGAAGAACCTGCGCAGGAGATGAACGCCTGCACCGGCAAATGACGGGAACGGGTGCCTGGAAACCAGCTGAATGCGACGACGGATATTCGCCGCTTTGCAAGCGGTCACGACCACGGCATAAAAGGCATGGGGAAGCCCTTCGGAGTTTTGGCGAGTCTTGTTCGGCGGATTTGGTGCGGCACACCTGAAATGCATTTATCGCGATTGCTTCCACTGTTCAGCGCCCTACCTTTACAGTGCATTGCACTGACTTCTTTGCCTTGACGGCCCTTTTCTCGCAGACGTCGATGGCCTCTCGGTTCTGACGCCACATCTCGGTCGCATCGACGATGGCCTTCCAGTCCTGCGGACTATTCGCGCGCATGATCCGCGCTCCGGCCTCCCACAGTGTCGGCTCGCGCACGGTGCGCGCGGCAATGCGTTCGGGCAGGTGCCAGCTTGTCGGCATGATGCGCGCGACCACGCCAGGCAGGATCGCCCAGAGCAGGCACCCGGCAAGGACTCCGCCGCCGATGCCCCACCACAGATACTCACGCTGCTGCTCGCGCGTGCGGGCGTTGCCGATGATCCGATGCAACGCCTGAACGGTACTGCTGGACCTGCTGGACGCTGGCCCGGTCGGCCTCGCGCGCCTTCTGCGCCGCGGCTGCAATGCGCTTGCCCATATCCTCCGGGGTCATGTCGAGTGCAGGCGCATCCTCGATCGTCTTCAACCGCTTGTGGACCGCGGCAAGGTAGGCATTCGTCTTTTCCAAGGTCGGGGTGTAGTCGGGTATCTCGATGCTTAGCCGCTCGGCTGCCATATGCTCGACGGCGCGGACCATGAGCGCGATGCGCCCGTCGAGCCCCGCCACCCGGTCGTCGAGCCGCGCGAACGCTTCTGCTGCGGTTTCAGGTTCGGGCTCCGGCGCGTTCGACGGCAATCGTGGTTCGTCCATCTGTTTTCTCCTGCTAATGACCGATGCCCATCCCACGCCCGAGGTCGCGGACGGACTCGAAGGGGATGGAGTTTGCGAGGTCGCGCGACAGGCTGCGGCCCATGTCGCGGCTGATCTCGAGGCCGAGTTCGCGGCTGCGCCCGCCGAGCACCGATTCGAGCTGGGCGTCGCGTTCGAGGCTTTTCGCCATGCCCGCCATGCTCTGTGCGACACGCTTCGCGCCGCGTAGATCGCCATCGCGCACCAGCTCTTCGCGCTGGCGCTGCAACTGCCGCCAGCCCTCGACGAAGCGGTCGGCGCGCTGGAACGGGTCGATGCGGATTTCCGCCTCAAGCTACATCGCCCGGAGCGCGGACTGGCTGCGCCCGCCCGCCGCCTCGTGGACAAGCTCCGGCTGACGCTCGAAGGCAGCGCCAAGATCGGTGGCGGCATGAGGCCGAACAGCGTCGAGCGACTCTTTCGCCCGATCGAGCGCCACGCGCTGATGCGGCATCGCCTCGATCCCCTGCGCGCGGGTTTGCTGCACCGCGTCGAGCGCCCTTGCGTAGCGCTCCACGGCGCTGCGCAGGCCGCCGGCGGGAGAAGGCTGCGGGCTGCGAGCGAGCCCGTCGCCCCGTTCCGGCTGCTGCGACCGGGGCGCGGGTTGGAACCCCGCGAACATATCGCGCGGCGGCTCGGCCCTGGGCCGGAAATTGTCGAAGATCCCGCGCGCCTTCTCGGGGATGGCTTTGACCATTTCGGCGACCCGCTCGCGGAAGGTGATGCCGCGCCGCTCGGCGAAGTCGCGCGCCGGGTCAGCCTTCTGGTAATCGCTCGGCGGTGGCCTGCGCATTGGCTTCGGCGACGTCCTCGCCCGCCACGTCACCGATAATGGCAGTCAGTACCTGCTTGTCGCGGAGAAGATCGGGCAGCACGGCGGTGTCCTGCCAACAGGTTCGCATATCCGTGCCCAGCAACTGGCCGAGCATGTCGACCTCGGCGCTGCCGACGGAAAGCGTCTCGCCCATCACGACGGGAAGAATGCCCATCACCGCCTCGTCGGACAGCCTAGCCAAGCGGACGAACAGCCCGGCAATGCCGTGTTCACCGTCATAACCGCCGACCACGGTAGGTGTCTCGGGATCGAACCCGAGCAGATCGATTACCCGACGGCGCGCCTTGTCGAACGCGGCCTTGCTCGCCGACACCTCGACGCTCTCGGCGACGGCGTCGCTTGCCGCCCGCTGCTTCTCGACGTCGACCCGCCACAGCGGCGACCCGACAATGGCATGGGCGATCATCATGCGCAGTGCGATCCCCGGTTCCGACAGCAATGACGTGCGCACGGCGGCATGACGATGCAGGTCGATATAATTGCCAAGCGCAGCACTAACCTCGGGACGCACCGGCTTGGGTGTATCGGTGCCCGCTTCGCCCTTGGCGCGCTGCCGCGCTTCCTTGTTGGTGATATAGCCCTCATGGAAAGCGACTTCGCCGCGATGGCTGACGGTCACGAAGACCTTGCCGCCCTTCTTCTTCGGGCAGCGTTCATGCTCCCAGCTATTGAAATACTCACCGCGCTTCATGATGATGACATCGGCCCAGCCGGTATCGCGATAGAAGCTCGCTTGCTTCTCCACCTCGGCCATCTGCGCCGTCCAGAATGCATCGGCATCGGCAAAATAGCTGTCCTCGCCGAACAGGTCGGAGACGATCTCGCCGGGATAATCGGCAAGGTCGAACATCGCGACCTTGGTGGTGATCGCACTACCGCCGAACAGCCATGCTCGAAGCTGTACCCCGGTGGGTGCGTGCTTCTCGGGGCAGTCGACCAGCCCCAGCCACTCGCGCTGCTGTGCCTTCGATGCGAGGGTCAGGTGCCGCATGGTGACGACATCGATCTGCTCGGCCCGGTAGAGATTGCGGATGCGCGGCAGCAGATTGCCGATGGCGAGCGTCCGCTTCACCTGCAAGCTGGTGAGCCCGAAGGTCAAGCCGATGTCCTCAATGGTCCGTCCTTCGCGGACGAGGCGGGTGAACGCTTCGCAGCGATTGATCTCGTCGGGGTCGAGCCGGGCGATATTCTCGATCAGCGAGGCTTCGAGCGCCGCCGCATCGTCCCCGGCCTCCATCACCGCACAGGGTAGCGGGTCGATGCAATCCTGTTCTTCGGCAACGGTCAGCGCGGCATGATAGCGCCGCTTGCCCGCAACGATCTCATAGCTTCCGTCTCCCGCTCCCGGCCTTACGATCAGCGGCACGAGAATCCCGCGCGCCCGTACTGACGGCAGGATGTTGGTGAGGTCTGGCTTCGCGATCCCGCGCATGTTGGCGGACGAAACCGAAAGGTTGGCGATGTCGATATACTTGAGTTCCACGGATCTTCTCCTTTGCTTTTCCAAAACCACCGCAGCCCCGGCTGAGCGGGGTGGGCGGCGAGAGCGACCGGAGTGGCCCGCCATGAAGGCAGGGCGCACCGCAGGCTGGAACGCATGTGGAGGACCCCGAAGGGGTTGCGCCCTGCCGGGCGGGCCTCAGAGGAGAGCGACGACCACCTCGCACGGCCGGAGGCCCACGCCGCCGCTCTCAGCGGCGACCCTGTGCGCCGCGCCAGCGGCGCCCGCTTCACAATCGAATCGCAGCGCGAATCACGTAGCGACCGGGGCGCGGATCGCGCCACGATCGGCTCGATGCGGGCAAGCTTGGCCGAAGCGGGACCTCGGATAAAAAAACTTCGGAATCGCCAGAGGGTCGCTTGGGGGTTGCTTGAGGGTCGCTACGGGGTCGCCAGGGGGCAGCTTCGGTTTTGAGGCCGATGTCCGGGCCTAATCCAACATTCTCAAGGGCTTGACGCCCGGCGCTTCTTCCCCCATCTTCGGGCGCGGGAGCGACGGCTGCGGCCAGACGAAGGAAACGCGCCCCCATGTCCAGCAGTGAAAGAATTGTCCGTCTCAGGACCGTGCTCGACCGCACGGGCCTGTCGCGAACGACCGTCTATCGCAAGATCGCCGAAGGCACTTTTCCGGCGCAGGTGCGCATCAGCGTGCACGGTGCCGGCTGGTACGAATCCGCCATCGACCGGTGGATCGCCGATCCCGCCGGATATCGCGCCGACAATGACAATAAGGCGCCAGGTCCAAGCGACCATCATGCAAAAGGATGATGCGCCCCCAGCGCGGCCTATGGCGGCGAACGATAACGATGGAGGTGACCATCCGGCCGCAATCGATGCTGCGCTGATCCGCATCGCGGAAGCGATCGGCATATCGCCCGCGAGCATATTCGCGCCTGCAAGGCGGCTCACCGAAACGCTCAAGAGCCCTGCCACGCGGCTCGACGCCTCAAGTGACATCCGCTCACTCGTCGGCAAGATCGTCCTCCATCCCGGCGACAGGCGAGGCGAGGTTCATGCCACGCTCCACGGGTCGCTCATCGGCATTCTTGATTTCGTGAACGACATCCCGCAACCGGGCGGCAGCCGAGTTTTAACAAAGGTGTCCTCGGGTTCGCGGGAATGACGATGTTAGGGAGTGCAACAACGGCCGCAATCGGTCGCGAGCCGTCATCTCGGTCCCATCGGTATCAAACGTCCGCTTCTCGATGTTCGCCGACTGGAAGCTGCCAGTCCGAAACCGGCCAATGTTTGTGATGACGCCCCAGCAGCATGGGCAAAAGGGCTTCGCTACCGCGAAGCCCTTCCATCCTCTGCGTTCGTGACCAAAGGAAGCCCCATCGACTTTCCGGGTCGCGTGGAAAGTCGCTGCCGGTCGAACGCTAGGCCTATTCCGAAGGAAGTCGAGACATATGACTTGGCTCTCGTCGGTCGGCTACAATTATAA
>NZ_DASWTD010000224.1:0-18061 GCF_036402335.1 Sphingopyxis sp.
CTTGGCGCGGGCAAGACGACGCTCGCGCGCGCGATGCTGAAGGCGCGCGGGCTCGTGGGCGAGGCGCCGAGCCCGACCTTTGCGATCGTCCAGCCCTATGCGCCGCCCGAGGTCGATCTGCCGATTGCGCATGTCGATCTCTACCGGATCGAGGGCGAGGATGAACTGATCGAACTCGGGCTCGACGATTATCGCTATGACGGCGCACTGCTGATCGAATGGCCCGAGCGGCTGGGCGGGGCCGGATGGCCCGAAGCGCTCGAACTGACGATTTCGGGCGAGGGCGACGCGCGCGTCTTGACAGCGTCGGTGCCGCCCGCTTGGGGAGCAAGATGGCCGCTCCGATGATTCCGCCCCCCCATGCGCCCGCCTTTCTCGCCGCGCATGGCTGGGGCGATGCCCAGATTTTGCCGCTCGCGGGGGACGCCTCCTTCCGCCGCTATTTCCGCGTCGTCGATGGCGCGCGGCAGGCGGTGCTGATGGACGCACCGCCGCCGCACGAAGACCCGCGGCCGTTTATCGCGGTCGCCGAGTTCCTTTGCGAACAGGGCCTCAATGCGCCGACGATCCTTGCGCGCGATCTGGAGCAGGGGCTGCTGCTGATCGAGGATTTCGGCGACGTGCGCCTCCGCGAAACGGTCGACGAGGCGCCGCATGCCGAAGCGGACTATTATGCGGGGGTGACCGACCTGCTCGTCCACCTGCACGCGCGACCGCCGATGGGCGGGTTGCCGGTCCACGGGCTCGAACAATGGCTGGGCGAAGTGGAACTGTTCACCGACTGGTATTGCCCGGCACTCGATATCGAGGTTGACCGCGACGCTTTTCGCGTGGCGTGGGCGAAGGTTTTGACGCCGGTCGAAACCGATGGCCTGCCGCGCGTCACCGTGCTGCGCGACTATCATGCCGAAAATATCATGCTGGTCCCGGGCAAGGACGGCATCGCGCATTATGGCCTGCTCGATTTCCAGGACGCGCTCGTCGGTCACCCGGCCTATGACCTCGCCTCGGTGCTCGAGGATGCGCGCCGCGATGTAAGCCCGGCGGTCGAAACGGCGATGCTCGCGCGTTATATGGAAGCGACGGGGCGCGATGTCGAGAACGCCTATTGGGCGCTCGCGGCGCAGCGCAACACGCGCATCCTCGGTGTTTTCGTCCGGCTTTGGAAGCGCGACGGCAAGGAGGGTTACCGCCGCTTCCAGCCGCGTATGTGGGGATTGCTCGAACGCGATCTCGCGCATCCGGCGCTTGTCCCCGTTCGGCAATGGTTCGACGCCAATGTCCCTGCTTCGAAACGGGCGGAGGCTTGGACGTGAGTGCGAAAATCAAAAGCGCGATGGTGATGGCGGCGGGGCTTGGCAAGCGGATGCGCCCGCTGACAGCCACCCGGCCGAAACCGCTGGTGCGCGTCGCGGGCAAGCCGCTGATCGATCACAGCCTCGACCGCATCGAAGCGGCCGGGATCGAGCATGTCGTCGTCAACGTCCATTATCTGGCGGACGCGCTCGAGGCGCATCTCGCGGCGCAGAAGCGGAGCTTCAGCATCGCGATTTCGGACGAGCGCGACCTGCTGCTTGAAACCGGCGGCGGGATGGTCAAGGCGCTGCCGCAACTGCGCGGCGATCCGATCCTGATCGTCAACAGCGACAATGTCTGGACCGACGGGCCCGAGGACAGCATCCGCCATCTCGCGCGCCATTGGGACGGCGACAGGATGGACGCGCTGCTGCTGCTGATCCGGCAGGCGAGCGCGACCGGGCACGGCGGGCGCGGTGATTTCCATATGGAGGGCGACGGCAAACTCAGCCGCCGCAAGCCGGGGCGGATAGCGCCTTTCGTCTATACGGGCATCCAGTTGATCTCGCCGCGGCTGCTCGACGGAGCGCCCGAGGGAGCCTTTTCGACCAACATCCTGTGGGACCGCGCGATCGCGGCGGGGCGGCTTTATGGCCTGTCGCACATGGGGCAGTGGTTCGATGTCGGCACCCCGGCGAGTATCGCGCCGACCGAAGCCGCGCTGACGGATGGCTGACGCCAAACCAACCGTCTTCTCCATTCCCGTCCAGCGGGCCTTCGCCGATGCGCTCGCCGCCGGATTGATCGCGCGCTACGCCGACGGCGCGCTGGGCCTCGCGCAGGGCCTGATCATACTGCCGAGCAATCGCGCGCGGAGCGCGGTGCAGGCGGCGTTTGTGCGCGCGGGTGGCACCGGGTTGTTGATGCCGCGGCTCGCGGTGATCGGCGACGCCGACCTCGATGAAAGCGTCGCGCTCGCACTCGACCCGATCGACGAGAGCGATGCGATCCCGCCCGCGATCGACGCGCTGAAGCGGCGGCTGATGCTCGCGGGGCTGATCGAAACGCATGTTCCTGCCGGGGAGGAGCCGATCACCGGCTCCGCGGCCTTCCAGCTTGCCGAAGGGCTGGGGCGCGTGATCGACCAGTTGCATTATGAGGAAGTCGCGCCCGCGCGGCTTGCCGATATCGAAAGCGCGCTCGGCGACCTTGCGGGGCATTGGCAGGCGTCGTGGCGGCGATTGTCGCTGCTCGTCGACCAGTGGCCGAAGCTGCTCGCGGCGACGGGGCATATCGACCGCGCCGACCGGCGCAATCGCCTGCTCGAACGGGTGAGCCGGGGATGGCGCGTCGCGCCGCCGGCGCGTTTCGTCGTCGCGGCGGGCGTGACGACGGCGGCGCCCGCGATTGCTCGGCTGCTGCGCGCCGTCGCCGACCTGCCGCAAGGGATGGTCGTGCTGCCGGGGCTCGACCTTGGCATGGCGGGCGAGGAATGGGAGGCGCTCGGGCCGGTCGAGGCCGATCCCGGGAAGCCGGGTGAGCGTCCGCTGGAGACGCATCCGCAATATCATCTGAAGCTGCTGCTCGGGCGAATGGGCGTATCGCGGGGCGAGGTACAGTCGTGGGATGCCGCTTCCGCGTTCGACGGTCCCGACGCGCGTGCGTCCTTCACCTCGCTGCTCTTCGCGCCCGCCGCGTACACGGCGCGCTGGCAGCAAGCGGGCGATTTGAGCCCCGGTATCGCGGGCGTCACCGCCGCGGTGTTCGCCGATGACGGGCAGGAAGCGCAGGGGATTGCGCTGATGATGCGCCACGCGCTCGAAACACCCGCGCGCACTGCCGCACTGGTGACCCCCGACCGCGCGCTCGCGACGCGCGTTGCGGCGGCGCTCGCGCGCTGGGATATTTCGGTCGACGACAGCGCGGGACAACCGCTGGGGCAGACGCCGCCGGGCGCGCTGCTGCTCGCGCTTGCCGAATTTGCCGCAGCGTTCGACCCGGTGCGGCTGGTCGCGCTGCTCGGGCATCCGCTCGTTCGCACGGGTGAGGCGCGCTTGGGCTGGCTCGATCAGGTGCGACGGCTCGACCTTGTCCTGCGCGGGCCGGGGCTGGTGCCCGGCTGGGACGGTGTGGCAGCGCGGATCGTCGCGAGTGCTGCCGATCCGAAAGCGCGTGGCCATGCCGAGGCGAAGCTGGTCGGCGATTGGTGGGCGGACGTGGTGACGGGGCTGGGCGCCGCGCTTGCTCCTTTTGCGGCGGGCGCTTTGGCGCCGCCCTCGGCGCTGCTCGGTGCCTTGCAAACAGCGCTCGGCTGGCTGACCGGCGAGGGCGCATGGACAGGCCATGCCGGGCGCGCGCTGTCCGAACTCTTCGATCGCTGGGCGCTGGCGAAGGGCGACGGCCCGGCGCTCGTCGCGCCTGCCGATTTCCCGGCGATGCTCGCCGACCTGTTGTCCGGCGAGAGCGTCCGGCCGCCCTATGGCGGGCATCCGCGGTTGTTCATCTGGGGCCTGCTCGAAGCGCGGTTGCAGCGCGCGGACCTGATGATCCTCGGCGGGCTCGACGAAGGCCGCTGGCCGCAGCAGCAAAGCCCGGACCCGTGGCTCGCGCCGGGCATCCGCCGCATGCTCGGGCTCGCGGCGCCCGAGCGTCAGCAGGGCGCCGCGGCGCATGATTTTGCGGGTGCCTTTGCCGCGCGCGAGGTGGTGGTGACGCGCGCGCAACGCAGCGGCGGCGACCCCGCAGTCGCATCGCGCTTCTGGTTGCGCCTCGCGGCGCTTGCGGGCGAATTGCCCGAAGCGCGCGTGGGCGGCGAGAGCGTGGCGACGCTGGCGGCGGCGCTCGATGTGCCGCCGGGGGCGATCGCGCCCGCGCCGATGCCGCAGCCGCGACCGCCCGTCGAGGCGCGGCCGGACCAGATCAGCGTCACCGGCGTCGACCTGCTCGCGAAGGATCCCTACGCTTTTTACGCGGGACGGATCCTGCGGCTTTCGGTGCTCGATCCGCTGCGCGCCGGGCCCGACCCACGCTGGCTCGGTACGCGTGTCCATGCATTTCTGGAGGATTGGCAGCGCGCCGGGGCGACGCCCGAAGCGCTCGAGATCGAACTCGGCCGCCTGCTCGGCGATCCGGCGCTCGACGCGCTCGCGCGCGCCTTCTGGTTCCCGCGGATCGAGCCCGCGCTGCGCTGGGCGGCCGAACGCGTGTGGACGGCGCGCACCGAGGGACGCGAGCCGATCGCGACCGAGGTAACTGGCGCGCACGAACTGGATGGCATTCGCCTGTCGGGCAAGGCCGATCGCATCGACCGGCTGGCCGACGGCAGCCTCGCGATCGTCGATTACAAGACCGGCGCGGCGCCGAGCGGCAGCGCGGCGTTCGATGGGCTGGACAACCAGTTGGGCCTGCTCGGCCTGCTTGCCGAGATGGGGAAGGTCGACGGCGTCGCGGCAGGACCGATCAACGCGCTCGAATATTGGAGCCTGAAGGCCGACCGCGCGAAAGGTATCGACGGAAGCGTCACGCCGACGCACGGGTCGCGGCGCAAGCTCAAGACCGCCGAGGAGGCCATCGCGCGCGCCTATGACGCATTCGCCGAATTGACCGCCGCCTGGCTGCGCGGCGACAGGGCGTTCGCGCCGGGTGACAATGCGAGGCGCTTTACCGATTACGATCAGTTGATGCGCCGCGACGAATGGTTCGGGCGGGGCGGGGATTTGGGCGGAGACGCGCCATGACGCGGCTCCATGATCTCGACCCGGGCCAACAGGCGGCGGCGCAGCCCCACGAGCATGTTTGGCTCGGCGCGTCGGCGGGGACGGGCAAGACGCAGGTGCTGTCGGCGCGGGTGCTGCGGCTGATGCTCGCGGGGGTCGCGCCCGACGCGATCCTCTGCATCACCTTTACCAAGGCGGGTGCCGCCGAAATGGCGCATCGCATCCACGAGCGGCTCGCGCTGTGGGTACGGATGGACGATGGCGACTTGCGGCTGGACCTGCGCGCATTGGGCGCCGACTGGCAGCAGCTAGGCATCCTCGATCGTGCGCGGTCGCTGTTCGCGACAGTGATCGACAGCGCGCCGGGCGCGATCCGGGTGCAGACGATCCACAGCTTCTGCCAGACGCTGCTCGCGAGCTTCCCGCTCGAGGCGAAGATCATGCCGGGATTTCGCGCGCTCGAAGAGGGCGAAGCGGCCGAGTTGCAACGGCAGGTGCTGGGGGCGCTGCTGGGGCAGGCGGGCGCCGATGGCGATATGATGCGCCGGCAGGCGGCGATGCTGTCGCGGCGGATGGGGCAGGATGCCGCGATGGCGTTCCTCGTGCGCTGCGCGCACGCCTTTGCCGCGCCGTTCCAGACGCGGATATTGCCGCCGCGTGGGCACGACCTGCGCGCCGCGCTGGGGCTGCCCGATGGCGATGCCGAGGCGTGGCTGGCGGCGCGGATCGCGGACGGGGCGATCGCCGATACGCATGTTCGCGCCGTCGCGGCCAGCGGGGCGGGGTGGGGAACGAAGACCGGGCTTGCCTGCGCCGACGCGATGGCGGGCTGGCTGGCGGCCGATGCGCCGACGCGCGCCGCGACGTTGGACGGCCTGCTCGGCTGTTTCCTGACCGGCAAGGGCGAACTCCGCGCCGACTTCGCAGGCGACAAGGGGCGGATGACCGATTGCCTCGACAGCGCGGTGCGGATCGTCGAATCCGCGCAGCTATTGCTCGCGACCGCCGCCGCGATGCGCGTCGCCGACGATCTTGCCGCGGCTTGGGATCTCGGAAGCCGCTTCGCCGAAGCCTACGCGCTGGCGAAGCGTGAGGGCGGGCTCGCCGATTTCGACGACCTGATCGCGATTGCGGGGTCGCTGCTGCGGCTCGGGCAGTTTGGCGAATGGGTGCGCTTCAAACTCGATCAGCGCACCGACCACATCCTTGTCGACGAGGCGCAGGATACGAACACGCGCCAATGGGCGATCGTCGCCGCGCTGGCCGAGGAGTTTTTTGCCGGCACGGGCGCGAAGGACGAGCGCATCCGCACGATGTTCACCGTCGGCGACCGTAAACAGGCAATCTTCGGCTTTCAGGGTACCGAGCCCGCGGCCTTCGAGGCGGCGCGCATCCGCTTCGGGGAG
Source organism: Sphingopyxis sp. (assembly GCF_036402335.1). GTDB lineage: Bacteria > Pseudomonadota > Alphaproteobacteria > Sphingomonadales > Sphingomonadaceae > Sphingopyxis. Next base: position 6,419 of record NZ_DASWTD010000224.1, read on the forward strand.
TGGGCGGCCGACGGCGGCCGGCCCTTCGCGCAGGTCGACCTTGTCACCAACTACCGGTCGAGCCCCGCGGTTCTTGACGTCGTCGACGAATGGGTGTCGAGCGGCGGGACCGAACTGATGGGCCTTGCGAGCGACGAGCCACCGCACCTGCCGTTCCGCAGCGAACATCCGGGGGGCGTCGAATTGTGGCAGCCGCTGCCGGTGGGCAAGGCGCTCGCGGCCGAAGGCGATGGCGAGGATATCGGCGAGGACGACGTGATCGAGGGCGGCGATCCGCTCGCCACCGCGAACGACCCCGCGAGCCTGCGGCTGTCGCGTGCGCTTGCCGACGAGGTTCAGGACTGGATCCTGCATGGCAAGGACGGACGCAGCGTTGCGCCGGGCGACATATTGATTCTCGTCCGTCGCCGCCGTGATCTCGCGGCGCGGATCGTCGCGCGGTTGCAATCGCTCGGCGTGCCCGTCGCGGGTGTCGACCGCTTTGCGCTGACCCAGCCGCTCGGGGTGCAGGACTTGCTGTCGGCGATGCGCTTCGCGATCCAGCCGCTCGACGATCTCAACCTCGCGGCGCTGCTCGTGTCGCCGCTGATCGGCTGGTCGCAGGATGATCTCTTCGCCTTTGCGCATGGGCGCGGCAAGCGTGCCTTGTGGGAGCAACTGCGTGCGCGCGAAGCCGAGGTGCCGGGCGCGACGATGACGGCGCTGCGCGGGCTGCTCGGCATGGCCGATTTCACGACACCCTATCGTTTCCTCGATCGTGTGCTGGCGGGGCCGATGCAGGGGCGACGGCGGCTCTATGCGCGGCTTGGGCGCGAGGCGCGCGACCCGGTCGACGAACTGCTGAACCAAGCCTTGAATTTCGAACGCCAGCACACGCCGTCGCTGCTCGCTTTCCTGAGCGAGGTCGAGGCCAGCCGTGCCGATATCAAGCGACAGACCGAGGCGCGCAGCGACGTCGTGCGCGTGATGACGGTGCACGGATCGAAGGGATTGCAGGCACCGATCGTCATCCTTGCCGATGCGACCGACGACCCGGTGCAGCGCCAGCGCGGCTTCGACCTGTCGCTCGGGGGCTGGGACCGGTTGCCGGTGTTCGGCCTGCCGAAGGAGGAGCGGCACGGACCGGTTGCCGCGGCGCACGACCGGAAGGCGCGGGCCGAGATCGAGGAACATTGGCGGCTGCTCTACGTCGCGATGACGCGCGCCGAGGAGCTGCTGATCGTGACCGGCATCACGAAGAAAGAAGATCGTTCGCTGCCCGAACTGTGCTGGCACGCCGCGGTTGACCGGGTGATGGAAGACATGGGGCTGGGATGGCAGGATGCCGGGCCGCGCTGGGGGCAGAAGCGCGTTCATGCGGCCAATGCGAAGGCGTGGGTGCGGCATCGGGAGAAGCCGGCCATTGTGACGCCCGCTGTCGCGATTCCCGAGTGGGCAACGAAGCCGGCGCCCGAAGAAGCGCGCCCGCCGCGCCCGCTCGCGCCGACGGCACTGGGCGACGATGATGTCGCATCGCCGCCGCAGGGCGGCACGCGTGCGGCCGCGGTCGAACGCGGACTGCTGCTCCATGCGCTGTTCGAGCGATTGCCGCCGGTCGCGGCCGGGCGCCGGCGCGCGGCGGCGCTGCACTGGCTGTCGGTGCAGGCGGCAGCGCTCGACGAGGGTGGGCGGACGGCGATGGTCGACGAGGTGCTCGCGGTGCTCGAACACCCCGCGCATGCCGCGCTGTTCGGACCGGGCTCGCTCGCCGAGGTGCCTCTGTCGGCGGTCGTCGACGGCGTGGTCATTGCGGGGATCGTCGACCGGCTGCTCGTCACCGACGATCGGGTGACGGTGATCGATTTCAAGACCGGGCGCCACGTGCCCGCGGCGCCGGCCGAAATCGCCCCCGCCTATCTGCGCCAGATGGCGGCGTATCGCGACGCGCTGAGAGTGATCTTTCCGGGTCGGCGGGTCGAGGCGGCCTTGCTCTATACTGCGGCGCCGCGGCTGATCGCGCTGGGCGATGACCTGCTCGATGCGCACAAGCCGGGCTTGCTGGCAACGAAGGCGAATTTGCCGGGTTCAGCCCTTGAGCCGGACGCGGCGACGCCTTAGTTTGATGGCAACAATATTTCAGGAGTCCAAGATATGGGTACCAAGGCAATCAGCGACGACAGCTTCCAGGCCGACGTCCTCGACAGCGACACTCCCGTGCTCGTCGATTTCTGGGCCGAATGGTGCGGTCCGTGCAAGATGATCGGCCCGTCGCTCGAGGAAATCGCCGACGAACTCGGTGAAAAGGTCGTGATCGCGAAACTGAACATCGACGATCATCCGAACGCCCCTGCCAAATATGGTGTGCGCGGCATTCCGACGATGATCCTGTTCAAGAATGGCGAGATCGCCGACACCAAGGTCGGCGCAGCGCCGAAGAGTGCGCTCAAGGGCTGGCTCGAAGGCGCGCTGTAAGCCATGTTCGTCACCCCGGACTTGATCCGGGGTCCATACCGACAGCGATGTCCACATGGATCCCGGATCAAGTCCGGGATGACGATTCCAGTTGGCTTCAGCTCCGATAATCAGCGTTGATGCTGATGTATCCGTGGGTCAGGTCGCACGTCCAGACGGTCGCGCGGCCTTCGCCGAGGCCAAGGTCGGTGCCGACGCGGATGTCCTGGCCCTTGAGGTGCGCCGCGACCGGTGCCTCGTCATATCCGTCGACCGGCAGGCCGTCCTTTGCCACCCAGTGATCGCCGAAGCGGATCGCGAGGCGGTCGCGGTCGGCGGGCTCGCCCGCTTTCCCGACAGCCATCACGACGCGGCCCCAGTTGGCGTCCTCGCCCGCGATTGCGGTCTTGACCAGCGGCGAGTTGGCGATCGCGAGCGCGACGCGTCTGGCGCTCTCGTCATTTATGGCACCGGTCACCTGAATCTCGATGAATTTCGACGCGCCTTCGCCGTCGCGCACCACCTGATGCGCGAGGTCGAGCGCGACTTCGCGGATCGCGGCATACAGCGCATCGGCGCCCGGATCGTCGCGCGTGGAGAGCGTGGCGTTGCCCGCCTGTCCGGTCGCGAAGAGCAGCACGGTGTCGCTGGTCGATGTGTCGCTGTCGACGGTGATGCTGTTGAAGCTGCCGCCGGTCGCTTCGCTCAGCATCGCCTGCAACAGCGCGGGCGCGACCGCGGCGTCGGTGAAGATATAGCCGAGCATCGTCGCCATGTCGGGAGCGATCATGCCCGATCCCTTGACGATCCCGGCGACCTGGATGGTCCTGCCATCGACGATCGCGCTTGCCGCCGAGCCCTTGGCGAAGGTGTCGGTGGTGCCGATCGTTTCGGCGGCGGCCTCCCACGAGCAGGTCCCGGCGGTGAGCGCGGCTTCGACCCCGGCGCGCGCCTTGTCCTTGGGGAGCGGCACGCCGATCACGCCGGTCGAGCTGACGAAAACCTCGCTGGCGTCGCAGCCGAGGTGGGCGGCAACCTGCGCCATGATCTGCTCGACCGCCTCGCGCCCGCGATAGCCGGTGAAAGCGTTGCTGTTGCCGGCGTTGACGATCAGCGCACGGCCCGACCCCCCCTTTACCTGCTCACGCCCAAGCTCGACTTCGGACGAGCAGCAGACGTTGCGCGTAAAGACCCCTGCGACCGTGGTGCCGGGCGCGAGCTCGATGAAGGTGAGGTCGCAGCGGTTCCAATTCTTGTACTGCGCGCGCGCGACGCGGCGCGTGACCCCGGCGATCTCGGGGAGGACGGGGAAGTGGTCGGGGGCGAGCGGGGAGCGGGTGGTCATGGCGCGCGCATAATCGCTATCGGCTCAAAGCAAAACCCCTCCCGGCAAGGGAGGGGCACGAAGACTTGGGCGCTTTGCGCCCTAGTCGCGGTGGGGTGGGTATGCGGTCAGAAAGAACGCCCGCGGCGACCCACCCCCGACCCCTCCCTTGCAGGGAGGGGAGTTGTTACGCGGGAATGCCGCTGATCGACTTCACCTCCATGAAATCCTTGAGCCCGAACACGCCGCCTTCGCGGCCGTTGCCCGACGCCTTGTAGCCGCCGAACGCCGCGCCCGGGCCGGGGCCCCATGCGTTGACCGCGACCATGCCGGCGCGCAGCTTCGGTGCGACATCGGCCGCCTTGGCGGGGTCGCCCGAGATCACCGCCGACAGGCCATATTCGGTGTCGTTGGCGATATCGACGGCTTCGTCGAGGTCGCCATAGGCCATGATCGTCGCGACGGGGCCGAAGATTTCCTCGTTGGCGATGCGCATGTCGCGGGTGACGCCCGAGAAGACCGTCGGCTTGATATAATAGCCGCGGTTGACGTTCGCGGGCAGGCCGGTGCCGCCGGTCTCGAGCGTCGCGCCTTCGTCGATTGCCGACTGGATCAGACCCTGGATCTTGTCGAACTGCGCCTTGTTGACGACGGGGCCGATATGGCCGCCTTCGCTTTGCGGATCGCCGACCTGCGTGCCGTCGAACATCGCCTTGATGACGCCCACGGCTTCGGCCTCGCGGTCCTTCTGGACGAGGATGCGCGTCGGCGCGATGCAGCTCTGCCCGGTGTTGACGAGCACGCCCTGCACCGTCGGCGGCAGCACCGCGGCGAAATCGGCGTCGGGCAGGACGATGTTCGGCGACTTGCCGCCGAGTTCCTGATGGACGCGCTTGACCGTGTCGGCCGCCGCCTTGGCGACGAGGATGCCCGCGCGGGTCGAGCCGGTGAAGCTCACCATTTCGATGCCCGGGTGCGCGCTGATCGCGTTGCCGACGGTCGGGCCATCGCCCTGGACGAGGTTGAACACGCCGGCGGGAACGCCTGCGGCTTCGAGAATTTCGGCGAAGATCACCGCGTTGCCGGGGCATTCCTCCGACGGCTTCAGCACCATCGTGTTGCCCGCGGCGAGCGCAGGGGCGACCTTCAATGCGATCTGGTTGAGCGGCCAGTTCCACGGTGTGATCATGCCGACGACGCCGATCGGCTCATAGGCGATCATGCCCGCCGCATATTTTTCGGTGAAGCTGAAATCCTTGAGCGCGGCAATCGTGCCGAGGAAGCCGCCGATGCCGGCGCCGACCTGCGCGGTGCCCGCGAAGCTGACGGGGGCGCCCATTTCCGACGCCATCGACTTGGCGAGGTCGGGCGCGCGCTTCTTATACTCTTCGACGATGCGGTTCAGCAGGTCGAGGCGTTCCTCGCGCGTCGTCTGCGAGAAGGTCTTGAACGCTTCCTTCGCCGCGGCGACGGCGTCGTCGACGTCGGCTGCGGTGCCGAGCACGACGGTCGAGGCGGCTTCCTCGGTCGCGGGGTTGATCACGTCGTGAAGCTTGCCGCCCTTGCTGTCGACCCAGCGGCCGCCGATGTAATTCTGTTTGAGGTGCGTTTCGGTGCTCATCATTCTTCTCCCATCGGCGGTCAATTCCGTCTCGGATTGCTACCTAATCACTGTGCCTGATGAATCAAGCGCGGCCAACCGTGAAAACTGGCGGGTCAGCGTTTTTCAGCAGAGAGGCGTGACATCAGGATGGCAGCGCGCGTCGCCTGCCGGCTGATGCTGGGTATGTCGACCGCCTCCCCGGGGGCGTGGTCCCCGGTGCTGTACGGCCCGAGTCCCGCGAGCCCGTCGACATCGGCGGCGACAAAGCTGATGTCGCCTGCGCCGCGCTTCAGCGGATCGAGCGGCGCCATTTCGGCAAGCCCGAGGTCGCGGTTGACGCCGTTGAGCTTCGTCAGCAGCGCGCGGTTGCCGTCGGTCGGCGCCATCGAGGGATAGCCACCGGGGTCGAAGGCGAGCTTTGCATCGGTGCCGGGTGCGTGCTCCGCCACGATTGCAGCCATTTTGGCTTTCACCCGCTCGATCTGTTCGGGCGAGAGGGCGCGAAGATCGCCGCGCGCGATCGCGATAGGCGCGATGATGTTGGTTTTGCCGTTCACCGTCGCGCGGATGCCGCCCGCGTCGAGTTCGGCCTGTTGGCCACCCGCGATCAGCCCGACGTTGAAGGTCAGGTTCGGTTCGGGAAGTTCGGTACGGAAGCGGTGGACGATGCGCGTGAGTTCATAGATCGCGCCGTCGCCCGCCGCGGCGCTGAAGATGCCCGAGCTGTGCGCGCTCTTGCCCGTCGCGGTGACCGTCCAGCTGTCCGACGAGCGCCGCGCGACCGAGCCCATGTCGGCGCCGTTGTCGCGGACGAGCCCTTCGAAATCGAGCGCGACGTCGCTGCGCTTGCCTGCGGCGATCAGGTCGGCGCGCGCCTTTTCGATGGGGGTGCCCGAATCCTCCTCGTCGCCGGTCATGTGGATTTCGATATTGGCATCCTTGAGCGTTCCCGCCGCGTTCATGGCGCGCAGCGCCGCAACGATGACCACCATGCCGCCCTTGTCGTCGCCCGCGCCGGGGCCTTCGCCCATGTCGCCCTTGCGGGTGAATTTCTGGAACGGTGAGTCGGGTTCGAACACCGTGTCGAGATGCGCGATGAGGAGCAGGCGCTTGGCATCGGGCTTGCCGGTGTGGGTTGCGATCAGATGACCCGCGCGGCCGGTGTCGCGCATCGGTTTCCATTCGACCTTGAAGCCCAGCGGTTCGAGTTCGGCGCGCATCATCTGCCCGACCTTCTCGACCCCCTCCAGATTCTGCGAGCCGCTGTTCTGGTTGACGAGTTTTTCAAGGAGGTCGAGGCTGCGGGCCTGTTCGGCGTCGACCGTTTTCGCCATGCCGCTTTCGGCTTTCGACAGCTTCGCATGCGCCGCCGGGACGAGCGCGAGTTGAAGCGCGACGAGAGCGATAAAGGGCATATATTTCATGGGGAGGCCTCCTTTGGAGACGCCCTTGTGCCGCGCGTCCCCGGGGGCTGCAAGCGGTTAGCCCGCGCGCACCATGAAAATCTCCCCGTCGAGGCCAACGAGGAACAGATTGCCCGCGCTATCCTCGCCGAACGAGGCGATCTGGTCGAGCGTCCCCGCGTCGGGCGCGAAATCCTCGTTGCGCCGCGCGAAGCGCGACGAGGGCAAGGTCTGCCCGGCGACGAGGCTGGCAAAGGGGACGGTCCAGATATTGCCGGCGATGAAATCGGCGAAGACATATTGGCCCGCGAGCGACGTCACCGGACCGCGATAGACATAGCCGCCGGTGACGGTCCGCCCCTCGCGCGGGCCAGTGCCGCGCAGATATTCGAGGACGGGAGGGGTCAGCCCGCCCGGTGCCGATCCCGAATAGGGATGCGTGCCTTCGCGGAAGCGCCAGCCGAAATTGAGCCCTGGCTGGGTGGTCGTCATCATGTCGACTTCTTCGACGGCGCTCTGGCCGACATCGCCGATCAGCAGTGTCGACCCTGAAAAGGAGGCGCGGAAGGGATTGCGGAGGCCGATCGCATAGACCCAGGGGTCGCCGCCGCCGGCGAGGTACGGATTGCCAGGCGCGGGCGCATAGCTGTTGCCGCCCGCGTTCACGGCGAAACGCAGGATCTTGCCGAGCCGCGAATTCCGGTTCTGCGCATTGTTGGCAGGGTCGCCGGTGCCGCCGCCGTCGCCGACCGCGACATAGACGAGGCCATCGGGGCCGAAGCCGATCCAGCCGCCGTTGTGATTGCTGTTGTCGGCGTGCGGGATGCTGAGCACTATATCATAGCTCGTCGAGGCGTTCGGCTGGCCGAGCGCGTAGCGGCGCACCTGCACTGCGCCGTCGGGTGCGGTCGCCACCGCAAACAACCGCTGCGACGAGGCATGATCGGGCCAGGCCGCGAGTCCGAGGAGCCCGCGCTCGCCGTCGGTCGAAATATCGGTGATGTCGAGGACAAGCGTCCTGCTGCCGTTCGCAGGATCGAAGCGATAGACGTTGCCGCCCTTTTCGACGACATAGACCCGGCTGTCGCCCGGGATCGGCGCGACGTAGAGTGGCTGGGCGAAGCCGGTCCCGACGCGCGCGACCGTTATGCCCTCGCGGCTGTTGGTGACGGTGATGTTGACGGGCTGGGTCGCGCTCGCGCTGCCGTCGCCGACGCGGAGCTGGACGGCGTAGACATTGTTGCCGTCGGCGTCGCTGGCCAGGTCGTAATCGGGCGCTTCGTTGAAGCGCAGCGCGCCCGCGGTGGTGATCGAGAAGCGCGCGGCATCGGCGCCGCCATCGATCGCAAAGGTCAGCGCATCGCCGTCGGCATCACTCGCGGTCGCCTGATAGGCGGCGGGGGTATTTTCGGCGATGCTCGCGGTCTGGAGCGACGTGAAGGTCGGCGGCGTATTGGCGGCGGGCGGCTCACCGCCGCCTCCACTTCCGCCGCCTCCGCCGCACGAAGCCAAGGCCAAGGGCGCGAGGACAACAAGAACGGGCATCCGCATGGCCAGCCAGCCTTTCGCGATCGAGCCCACCCCTTGGCCGCAGCCTGCCATGGGGGCGCGGGACCCGCAACCCCGCCGGTTTACCAATATGCGGCGGGAAACTGCATCAGGCGGGTTCTTTCGCTTCGTCGAAATCGTCGAGCTTTTCGAGCGCGTCGCGGGCGATCTTTTGCAGGACGACGCGATTGACGACGAGGCCCTTGGCGTCATGACCCTCGAGTTCGTCGACGGTAAAGGCGACGCGCGTGAGGGCGGGCGCCAGTTCCTCGAAAGTGAATTTGAGCCCGGTGGTCAGCGCACCGTCGTCGACGCTGTAAATCAGATGCGCCTCGCGCGGGATTTCCATCGCGACCGCGATCTTGACCTTATACGCCTCGGGCCGCTCGTCGGGCACGAGTTTCTGAAAGTCGGGGTCGCCCTTTTCCGCGACCATCTCGTACAGCCGGGTCGAGCCGCCGTTGGTGACGAGCGGCAGGCCGGCGAAGGCGCTGTCGTCGCCGAACATCTTCGCGAACACCTCTTCGCGCGGCGCGGCGACCGTACGGGTCTGGTTCGCAAGCTCGGCGACCTTGCCGCAGCCGGTCGCGAGCAGCATCGCGATGATCGGGACCATCAGGCGCAACATCGATCATTCCCCTCTGGATTGCGGTCCCTTCTTTAGGCCGATTGGCTTACCAAAGCGTAATTGCGGCCGGGGCTTTGGCATGTGTAAAGAATATTTGACAGGTCGACCGTCTATCTGTAAAGAGTGTTTGACAGCATAAGGGGCGCGAATTGGAAAACCGGGTGCGCGATCATCGCGAGCAGGCGGGATGGAGCCAGGGCGAACTGGCGCGCCGGCTCGGCGTATCGCGCCAGACGATCAATGCGGTCGAAACCGACAAATATGACCCCAGCCTGCCGCTCGCGCTGCGCATGGCGGGGCTGTTCGGTCTCGAAGTGCGCGAGCTGTTTATCGACCATTGGGAACCGAAGGAGTAGGATCATGACAACGCAGGCAAGCGCCGCCAGCGGTTGGCGAAAGATGGCCATGCAGGCGATAGCGGGTGCCGTCGCGGGCGCGGCGGGTATGCTCGCGGTCACGTCGCTGATGGAGCGGCAGGCAGGGCTCGACTGGACGCCATCGCAGATCATCCTTGTCGGCATCGGCTTCATTTATGCGCTGATGGGGCTGTTCGTCGGCCTCGGGACGGTCGCGCCGCGGCTCCTCGGGCAACGGATGCTGAATGTTGCCGATGCCGACGAAATCGTCGAGGAGCGCTCGAATATGGGCAGCAGCGCGCTGGGCTGCCTGATCGTCGGCGCGGCGCTGATGCTGCTTGCCTATGCGGTAACCGCCGATGCGGCGCGCGCCGCGGCGCTGGTCACGCCCGCGACCGCATATGGGATATTGCTCGCCGTGCTGGCCGGCTTCGGTGCCATATCATGGGCAATGTGGAGACGCTTCGACGAACTCGCACGGCAATTGACGGTCGAGGTATCGGCGATCACAGGCAATGTGCTGATGTTCGTCGCGATCATCTGGGGCGGCGCTGCGGCCGCCGGACTAGCCCGCGGACCGCATCCGCTGGACCTCGTCTCGCTCGCCTTCGGGTCGATGCTTCTGAGCTCGTTCGTCGCTGTCGGCCGGCGCGGCATGATGGTGCGCTGAAAAGGAAAGGGCGCCCGGTTCCCCCGAACCGGACGCCCCCTTGGCGTCGCTGATCGCGTGCGATCAGGCGCTGTAGTACATGTCGAATTCGACAGGGCTCGGGGTTTGTTCGAAGCGATAGACTTCGTCCCACTTCAGCTCGACATAGGCTTCGATCTGGTCCTTCGAGAAGACGTCGCCCTTCAGCAGGAAGTCGTGATCGGCCATCAGGCTGTCGAGCGCTTCGCGCAAGCTGCCGCAGACGGTCGGGACTTCGCTCAGTTCCTCGGGCGGCAGGTCGTAGAGGTTCTTGTCCATCGGGTCGCCCGGGTGGATCTTGTTCTGGATGCCGTCGAGTCCCGCCATCAGCAGCGCCGAATAGCAAAGATAGGGGTTCGCCATCGCGTCGGGGAAGCGAAATTCGACGCGCTTCGACTTGGCGCCCGCGCCATAGGGGATGCGGCACGAAGCCGAACGGTTGCGCGACGAGTAAGCGAGCAGCACCGGCGCTTCGAAGCCGGGGACGAGGCGCTTGTAGCTGTTCGTCGTCGGGTTGGTGAAGGCGTTGAGCGCCTTCGCATGTTTCACGACACCGCCGATGAAATAGAGGCACATATCCGAAAGGCCGGCATAGCCGTTGCCCGCGAAGAGCGGCTTGCCCTTTTCCCAGATCGAGATGTGGGTGTGCATGCCGCTGCCGTTGTCGTCCTTGATCGGCTTCGGCATGAAGGTCGCGGTCTTGCCATAGGCGTGCGCGACCTGGTGCACGACATATTTGTAGATCTGCATGCGGTCGGCGGTTTCGGTGAGCGTACCGAAGGTCAGGCCGAGCTCGTGTTGCGCGGCGGCGACTTCATGGTGATGCTTGTCGCACGGCAGGCCGAGTTCGAGCATCGTCGAGACCATTTCGGCGCGGATGTCGACGGCGCTGTCGACCGGCGCGACGGGGAAATAACCGCCCTTGGCGCGCGGACGGTGGCCGAGGTTGCCGCCCTCATAGCTGCGGCCGGTGTTCGTCGGCAGTTCGATATCGTCGATCTCGAAGCCCGATTTGTTATAGCCGGTTTCGAAGCGGACGTCGTCGAACATGAAGAATTCGGCTTCGGGGCCGACATAGACGGTGTCGCCGATGCCGGTCGAGGCGACATAGGCCTCGGCGCGCTTTGCGGTGGTGCGCGGGTCGCGGGCATAGCCTTCGCCGGTCGAGGGTTCGACGATGTCGCAGAAGATGACGAGCATCGGGGTCGCCGAGAAGGGATCGTCATAAACGGCGTCGAGGTCGGGCTTGAGGATCATGTCCGACTCGTTGATCGCTTTCCAGCCTTCGATCGACGAACCGTCGAACATCAGGCCGTCTTCGAGTTCGTCCTCGCCGAGGACCGAGGCGACCATGGTCAGATGCTGCCACTTACCCTTGGGGTCGGTGAAGCGCAGGTCGACCCACTCGATGTCGTTTTCCTTGATCCGCGCGATGATATCCTTGGGCTTCGTAGCCATCGTCTATGCTTCCTTCTTGCGAAATGATCCGGCGTGCCGGGGATTGTCGGGTTTTCGAAAAGTGCGAAAAATTAAAGCGCGTCCTCGTTGCGTTCGCCGGTGCGAATGCGAAGCGCCGTTTCGACCGGAATGACGAAAATCTTGCCATCGCCGATCCGGCCGGTCTGCGCGGCGGCGGCGATCGCCTCCACCACGCGTTCGGCCA
>NZ_DASWTD010000225.1:0-2312 GCF_036402335.1 Sphingopyxis sp.
CACCGGCGACAGGCATCGGCAGCTCGGCGGCAGCCGACTGAACGGTGACGTCACGAGCGCGCACCTCGATCTCGCCGGTCGGCAGGTTCGGGTTCACAGTTTCCTTGGAGCGGGCAACGACGTCACCTTCGACGGTGACGACCGATTCGACCCGAAGGCGGTCGAGCGTCTTGAACGCCGGCGAATCCGTATCGGCAACGATCTGCGTGATTCCGTAATGGTCGCGCAGGTCGACGAAGAGCAGGTGGCCGTGGTCGCGCTTGCGGTGGACCCAGCCAGACAGGCGAACGGTCGAGCCAACGTCGGAAGCGCGGAGCTGGCCGCAATCATGGGTGCGATAAGGGTGCATGGGTCCGTCGATAACGATGTGCGGAAATTCGCGGCGGCACTCACTGGCGCAAAGCCTTTTGTCAACCCGCGGACGGGCCGCTAAGGCCGCCGCAGAAACATGCGAATCCATCCCTTGATCACCCGGTCGGAAGACCTGGTTCCCCTCGTTGAGCGCCTTTCCAAGCAGCCCTTTGTCGCCGTGGACACCGAGTTCATGCGCGAAAATACCTATTGGCCGGACCTCTGCCTGATCCAGGTCGCCGACCGCGAGCACGCCGCAGCGATCGATCCGATGGCGCCCGGCATGGATTTGAAGCCGCTGCTCGACCTGCTCGTCGACAATGAGGACATGCTGAAAGTCTTTCACGCCGGCGGGCAGGATGTCGAAATCATCTTCAACCTGACCGGCAAGACGCCGCATCCGATCTTCGACACCCAGATCGGCCAGATGGCGATCGGACAGGCCGAACAGGTCGGCTATTCGAACCTCGTCGAGGCGTGGATCGGGCTGCAACTCGACAAGGGCGCGCGCTTTACCGACTGGAGCCGGCGGCCGCTCGACAAGCGCCAGATCGACTATGCGGTCGGCGACGTCACCCATCTCGCCAAGATTTTCCCGATGATGCTCGACAAGCTGATCAAGACCGGCCGCGGTCACTGGCTGGACGAGGAAATGGAAAAGCTGGCCGACCCCGCCAATTACAGCGTCGATCCCGACAAGGCGTGGCAGCGGATCAAGATTCCGTCGCGCAAGCCCGACGTGCTGGGGCGGTTGCAGGCGCTCGCCGCGTGGCGCGAGCGCGAGGCGCGCAACAAGAACCTGCCGCGTGGCCGCATCGTCAAGGACGAAACGCTCGCCGACCTCGCCGCCCACCCGCCCAAAGATCAGGACGGCCTCGGCCGTGTCCGCGGATTGTCGGCGACATGGCGGAGCAACGACATCGGTGCGCGGCTGATCGACGCGCTTGCCAATGCGAAGCCGCTGCCGAAGGACGACATGCCCGACCGCGCGCCGCGCGGGCCCGGCCTCGGCAAGGAAGGCGTGCTTGTTGCCGACCTGCTGAAATTATTGCTGAAAATCCGCGCGCGCGAACTCAATGTCGCGGCGCGGCTGATCGCGCGCAGCGACGATCTGGAAGCGCTGGCCGCCGGCGGACGCGAAGGCATCGCGATGATGCAGGGCTGGCGTTACGATGTCTTCGGCCACGCCGCACTCGATCTGGTCGAGGGGCGCATGGGTTTTGCCGTCAAGCATGGCAAGCTGGTGATGAGCGAAATCGATGCCGTCACAGCGGCAAGCGCCGATTAGGGCCGGGACGCTAAAGCAGCACCATCTCCGGCTTCGCGTCGAGCGCTTGCGCGAGCGAGCGCAGACGGCGATCGACCGATTCGCCCGCGAGGTGATGCCAGCCGCGATCGAGGCTGAGCCGTAATTTCCCGTCGACCAGCGCGATGCCGCTTGCCTTCAGCGGAGTTTCGACGCCGCCGGTCAACCGCTGTGCGAGCCGGATTGCGAGCCCCCATTGTCGCGCACGCGCGAGCCGGTCGGGTCCGACCAGATTGCCCATCGCCGGAAAATCGCTGTCGGCACCGCCGAACCCGGCATGAAGGGCACGCGCGAGCAGGATACGTCCCGGAATATCGATACCGCGCCAATTGCCATGGAGGCCGATTTCGGTGCCGCGCTCGGCCCGGAAATCGGGGTTGGCGGACCAAGCGACATCGCTGAGCAGGCTGGCAGCAAGGCGGACCCGGCTGTCGGCGGGCGCCTCCCCGGCAAACAATGGCGCGATCCACTCGGTGATCGCGCGGCCATGCGGCGCGAAACGGGCAAGCCGGCGCCCCTCGAACTCGGCGGCGACGATCAGCGGATCCTGCGCGCGCGTTTCGGCGTCGAGCGCCTGATAGAGCAGCCCTTCGCGGAGGCCCGAAGACGACACGGTCATTTCCGGAATGTCGATGATGTTGGCGAGCGCGGCGAG
>NZ_DASWTD010000226.1:0-2213 GCF_036402335.1 Sphingopyxis sp.
ATCGTCGACGACGAAAGCCTGTTCGCGCAGACCCTCGCTCGCGTCGCGGGGCCGGCTTTCGCCGACCCCCTGGTCATTTGCGGTGCCTCGCACGTCGAGACGGTTCGCGAGCAGGCAGGCGGACGCGGGATCGGGCTGCTCGTCGAGCCGTCCGCCCGCAACACCGCACCCGCGATCGCGCTCGCGGTCGCGGCCGCGGCCGCGGCGCCCGATGCCCTGCTGCTCATCATGCCGAGCGATCATATTATCGACGATGTTCCGGCCTTTCACGTCGCGATCGAACAGGGCGCGCAGCTCGCGCGCGACCGCTGGATCGTGACATTCGGAATTGCGCCCGACTGTCCCGACACGGGCTTCGGCTATATCGCGAGCGGCATGGCCATCGGCGACACCGGCTTCGCCGTCGAGCGGTTCGTCGAAAAGCCCCGGCTGGATGTCGCGAAGGCCATGATCGACGCCGGCGGCTACAGCTGGAATGCAGGGATATTCCTGTTTCGTGCCGGGGCCATGCGCGACGCGATGCGCGTCCATTGTCCCGACATCCTTGCCGCGGCCGAAGACGCGCTGGCCAACGGCGGTGACGACGGCACCGCACGCTATGCCGACCTCGCCAGCTTCGAGGCGGCGCCCGCCGTCTCGATCGATTATGCCGTCATGGAGAAGCACGACCGGGTGGCCGTCGTACCGGTGTCGATGGGCTGGTCCGACCTTGGAAGCTGGCACGCCGTCCACAGCCGTGCCGCGCACGATATGGCCGACAATAGTTGCCGCGGCGACGGGCTCTTTCACGACAGCAGGGGTTGCCTTGTGCGCGCCGACGGGCGCCGCGTCTCGCTCATCGGCATGGAAAATGTCGCAGTGGTCGTCGACGGCGACGATATTCTCGTGATGCCGCTCGCCCGATCGCAAGAGGTTCGCGCGGCGGCTGCGCTGCGCGAATGAACCTGCCGGGCGCTGCCGGATCAGAGGCCGAAACGGTGCTTCGGAATGTGAGTGATCCGGCACGCGAGGTCGGATTCACCCGAGGCGACGATATAATGATCGCCGGCATCGGCGATCCCGGTGGTGAAGACGATATCGCGAACATATATCCTGTCTTCGATCGGCCGGGTAAGCTCGGGGTTCGCCTCGAGCAGCGGACCATGGTCACCGCGCAGGACCCGCGACGGATCGTCCGGATCGAGCAGGGACCAATAGGTGCGATAGATGCCCACGATCTCCTTCGGTTCCACCCCGTGCCAGAGCGTCAACCAACCGTCCGGCGTCAGGATCGGCGGCGTTCCGCCGCCCATTCGCGCGGTCGCAACGGTGTCGGCATGCGGGCGCAGGCCGGGCTCGCGATGGGGCTTCCAGTGCAGCGCGTCGGGCGAGGTCGCGAGGTTGATCGAAGGACCCGCACGCCACGGGCTTCCCGGCGGGTAAGCGAAATAGAGACTGCCGAGCGGGCGCGTCTGGGCCCAGTATTGCCTGTCGATCCGCCCCTCGAAGATCAGCATGTCCTTGTTCTGATGATCGAGGACAATGTCTTCGAAGCGCCAGTCGAGGCCGTTGTCGGAACTGTAGAGCGTCGTCGAATGGCGCTCGGGGCTCACCGAGCAACTGGTCATCAGCCATCGGCCGTCGACGCGGCTGATGCGCGCGTCCTCGATACCATAGCATTGGAAGGGCGCCGCGGGTGCGATGGCGCGGTCATAATGGATCGCGACGATGGCGAGCCCGTCGGGCGTCAGCTCGACCGGCAGGAGCCAGGAAAGCGATGTCAGCGCGATAACCTGCCAAGCCCCGCCGCGCACGAGAAACGTGCGCGGATCGGACGTGTCGCAAAGTTCGAGCGGCCAGGCATCGCGCACATAGCGACCGGCGTCCCATCTTATGCTGTGGACATGGCCGTTCGCGACCGGTTCGCGCAGCGCCTCGGCTACGCGCACCATCATCAGCAAATTGCCGCTCGCGAGGCGGGTCAGGCCGGGATTGAAAGCGCCGAGCACAAAGGTTTCGGCATCGAGCGAGCCCGCAAGCGGCGAACGGGAGAGATCGACATCGTCGGGGCCAAAAATCAGGCGATCGGTTTCGAATGGCATCGGGCACTCCGGTTGACGGCGCGGGAGCGGCTTCGCGACCTCGAGGCCGCCCCGCCGATGCTTCATCAAGGCTCGAAGCGGGCCAATGTTCCTCTTCTGCGCGTCCGGATCGTCATTCACGCGGCGCGCGCT
>NZ_DASWTD010000227.1:0-3745 GCF_036402335.1 Sphingopyxis sp.
TCTTCTCGCCCTTCTCAACACCGCGCTCCCCTTTTCGCTGTTCGCCTATGCGCAGACGCAGATCGCAAGCGGCCTTGCCTCGATCCTCAACGCGACAACCCCGCTCTGGGGCGTGATCGTCGCGCATCTTTTCACCCCCGACGAAAAGGCCACGCCAGCGAAACTTGTCGGTGTCGGCGCAGGCATCGCCGGGGTTGCGGTGATGATCGGCGGCGGCGCGCTGTCCGGGATCGGCGCCAGCCTCCCCGCCCAACTGGCCTGCCTTGGCGCAACGTTCTGCTACGCGCTTGCCGGGGTCTACGGCCGCCGGTTCCGCACGTGGGGCGTCGGCCCGCTCGATGTCGCGACGGGCCAGCTTGTCGCGGGCACGCTGCTCATCCTGCCGGTCGCGCTGTTCGTCGACGCCCCCTGGCAACTGGCGCTTCCCGGCACGGCCACACTCTTCGCGATCGGCGGGCTTGCGCTGCTTTCGACGACGATCGCCTATTTCCTCTATTTCAGCCTGATCGCGCGCGCCGGCGCGACCAACGCGCTGCTCGTCACGCTCCTCATTCCGGTCACCGCGATCCTGCTCGGCACCCTGCTGCTCGGCGAAGTGCTGTTGCCGCGGCATTGGGTCGGTATGGCGCTGATCGCCGCTGGGCTCGTCGCCATCGATGGCCGCCTCGTCGATCGTTTTCGCGTCAGCCAGCGCCCTGCCTGACCGCCTGCCGCCGCACCATCAGCAAGCCCAGCCAGCTCACGACGCCAGCCAGCGCGAGATAGAAGCCCACGGTTTCGGTCCCGCCCCGTTCGGCGAGCGCCTGCGCGATGATCGGCGCCATCGCGCCGCCCAATATTCCGCCCGCATTGAACGCGACCGAAGCTCCCGTATAGCGGACCTGCACGGGGAACAGCCCGGTCAGCCAGCTGCCGAGCGGACCATAGACAAGCCCCATGACGAACAGCGCGGTGGCAAGGCCGAGGAAGATCAGCGGCCAGCTTCCCGACGCCAGCGAGGGCCCGAACACAAACCCGACAAGCACCGTTGCGCCGCACCCCCAAGTCAGCACGCGCTGTTCGCTTGAGGCATCGCTCACATAACCTGCGAAAATGATGCCGATCGCCATGAACAGGATCGCGCCGAGCTGGACCAGCAGGAACTGCTCCTTCGGATATCCGAGCGCCTGCGTCCCGTGCCCGAGCGCAAAGCTTGTCGCGAGATAGAAGATCGCGAAACAGGCGACGACCGCGAAAGTCCCCGCGAGCGTCGCGACCAGATGATGCCGCAACAGATCGCCGAGCGGCACCGCGACCGGCGCGTCCTTTGCCAGCGCTTCGGCAAAATCGGGCGTTTCGGCAATTTTCAATCTTACCCAAAGCCCCAGTCCCACGAGGACGGCCGAGAGCAGGAAGGGGATGCGCCAGCCCCACACTGCGAAATCGGCGTCGCTGAGCCCGAGGCCGAGCAGCAGGAACAGCCCGTTCGCCGCGATAAAGCCGACCGGTGCACCCAGTTGCGGGAACATGCCGAAACGCGATTTCCATCCCGGAGGCGCATTCTCGACCGCGAGCAGCGCCGCCCCGCCCCATTCGCCGCCCAGCCCGAAACCCTGCCCGAACCGCAGGATACACAGCAGCAGCGGCGCGACCCAGCCGACCATCGCATAGGTCGGCAGGAAGGCGATCAGTAGCGTCGAGGCGCCCATCAGCATCAGCGATGCAACGAGCGTCGACTTGCGCCCGATCCGGTCGCCATAATGGCCGAACACGATCGCCCCGACGGGTCGCGCAAAAAAAGCGAGCCCGAAGGTCATGAAGCTGTACATCAGCTGCGCCGAATCCGAGCTTTCGGGAAAGAAGAGCGGCCCGAACACCAGCGCCGCTGCGGTGCCATAGATATAGAAATCGTAGAATTCGACCGCGGTGCCGACAAGGCTCGCGGTCAGAATGCGGCGATGCGCACGATAGGGTGCCAAATCCAAGGTGAACGCCCCTTCCCTGTTGGTTCCGGCGCTGCTTTGAACGCGATGAAGTGTCGGGCGCAAGGTGAAAAGCACCTGCCCGCGCTAGACAGCAGAGCCGCTGTTCCCTAATCGTTCGCGCGTGAATATGCCCCCCGCCTCGCCGCCCGACCTGCCACCGCCCGACGCGTCCGACCCGCCCTATCTGCAGGGGCTGAACGGCCCGCAGCGACAGGCCGTGCTGACCACCGAAGGTCCGGTGCTGATGCTCGCGGGCGCGGGCACCGGCAAGACTGCGGCACTGACTGCGCGGCTCGCGCACATCATCGCGACGCGCCGCGCCTGGCCGTCCGAAATCCTCGCGGTGACCTTTACCAACAAGGCGGCGCGCGAAATGCGCGAACGCATCGGCCGCATGATCGGCGACGCGGTCGAGGGAATGCCCTGGCTCGGCACTTTCCACAGCATCGCGGCCAAGATGCTGCGCCGCCACGCCGAACTGGTCGGGCTGCAGAGCAATTTCACCATCCTCGACACCGACGACCAGCTTCGCGTGCTCAAACAGCTGATCCAGGCCGAGGGGCTCGACGAGAAGCGTTGGCCGGCACGCCAGCTCGCGGGGCTGATCGACAAGTGGAAGAACCGCGGGCTCGTTCCCGCCGACCTCGACGCCGCCGACAGGGAATCCTACGCCGACGGCAAGGGACAGCATTTCTATGCGCTCTATCAGGCGCGGCTGAAGACGCTCAATGCCTGCGACTTCGGCGACCTTTTGCTCCACATGCTCGTGATCCTGAAGACCCACCGCGATGTGCTCGAACAGTATCAGGAACGCTTCAAATATATCCTCGTCGACGAATATCAGGATACCAACGCCAGCCAGTATCTCTGGCTCCGCCTGCTCGCGCAGGCGCGCAAGAATATCTGCGTCGTCGGTGACGACGACCAGTCGGTGTACAGCTGGCGCGGCGCCGAGGTCGCGAACATCCTGCGCTTCGACAAGGATTTCCCCGGCGCGACGATCATCCGCCTCGAACAGAATTACCGCTCGACGCCGCAGATCCTCGCCGCCGCCTCGGCGCTGATCGCGCAGAACAGCGGCCGCCTCGGCAAGACGCTGTGGACCGAACTCGAACCCGGCGACAAATTGCGCGTCGTCGGCGTGTGGGACGGGCCCGAGGAAGCACGCCGGATCGGCGAAGAACTCGAGACGCTCCAGCATCGCAAGGTCAGCCTCGATCGCACCGCGATCCTCGTCCGCGCACAGTTCCAGACGCGCGAGTTCGAAGACCGCTTCATCGCGATCGGCATGCCGTACCGGATCGTCGGCGGCTTCCGCTTCTACGAACGCGCCGAAATCCGCGACGCACTGGCCTATCTGCGCCTCGTCCAGTCGAGCGCCGACGACCTTGCCTTCGAACGCATCGTCAATGTCCCCAAGCGCGGGCTCGGCGACAAGGCGCTCGCGCGCATCCACCAGTTCGCGCATCACGAACGCGCGCCGCTGCTGAACGCCGCCGCGCGCATCACCGAAACCGACGAACTGACTCCGCAGGCGCGCCGCCAACTCGTCAATTTCGTCGCGCAGATGCGCGGCTGGCAGGCGAAAGCGAACGAGCTTTCGCATCCCGAACTGACCCAGCTGATCCTCGATGAGTCGGGTTATACCGCGATGCTGCAGGCCGACCGCAGCGTCGAAGCCGCGGGGCGGCTCGAAAACCTGTCCGAACTCGTCCGCGCGATGGAGGAGTATGAATCGCTCGAGGCGTTCCTTGAGCATGTCAGCCTCGTCATGGATCGCG
>NZ_DASWTD010000228.1:0-9716 GCF_036402335.1 Sphingopyxis sp.
ATCAATGGGGGCTCCGCGTCGCCGCACACGCGCATGGCGCGGCGGGCATCCGCGCTGCGATTGCCGCCGGAATCGATACGATCGAGCATGTCAGCCTGGTCGACGACGAGGGCATTCGCATGGCGCTCGCGCGGGGGCGGCCGGTGTGGTTTTCGATGGATATCTACAACACCGAATATACGCAGGCCGAAGGTGCGAAGAATGGCGTGCTCGAAGATAACCTCCGCAAGGATCGCGAGGTCGCCCAGATCCAGCGCGACAATTTCCGCAAGGCGGTAAAGGCCGGGGTCCGCATGGTCTTCGGCTCCGACGCCGGCGTGATGCCGCACGGCGAGGTCGGCAGGCAGTTTCGCGTCATGGTCGAATACGGGATGACCCCGCTGCAGGCGATCCAAGCCGCGACGAAAAACGCCGCCGAGGCGCTCGGGCGCGAAAAGGACGTCGGCGCGATTGCGGTTGGTCGCTACGCCGACATCGTCGCGGTCGACGGCGATCCGCTCGCTGACGTGCGCCAGCTTGAAAGCGTCGACGCGGTGGTGAAGGGCGGGGTGTTGGTGCGGGGCCAATAGGCCCTTATACCACCAGCCGATCGGTCAGAGCTTCGCGCATGTCGGGGGTGAAATTCAGCACTGCCTCGGCATAGGTCGGGATATCGCCATGGTCGCGGCGCACCGTGGCGAGTGCGGCGTCGAGATAGGCGGGGTTCACCGACATCAGCGCGCGGATCGCGTCTTCGTGGATTTCGGCGCCATAGCGCGAGCGGATATGCGCCGCGCCCTGCGCAATGCGCTCCTCGATCTTGCCCGCGGTGTTGGTGAGGAGATAATCCTGCATCAGATCGTCTTCGTGGACGCCGAGCAGCCGATGGACGATCGCGACGGCAAAGCCCGTCCGGTCCTTGCCTGCGACGCAGTGAACGAGGCTCGGCGCATCATATTCGGCGAGCGCCGAAAGGTAGAGGCGCAGCGTTGCGACGAGCGCCGGACGATAGGGCATGCCGGCATAGGTATCGATCATCCGCTCGCGGGCCGTCTCGACGTCGATCGTCCCGCCCGCGGCTTGCAGGTGCGGCGCCAGCCCCGCCGTGATCCCGCCCGCAAACAGCACGCGGGCCGAGAATGTCTCGCTGCGCCGACACGGATGCAATTCGCGCTCGTCGTCGCCGCGCAGGTCGATCACCGTTTCCAGCCCGAGCCGGTCGAGCGCGGCAAGATCCTCGTCGCTCGCCGCCTCGTGATGCGCCGAGCGCCACAGCGTACCGTCGCGCAGCCGTCCTCCGCCTTCGACGGCATAGCCGCCATAGTCGCGGAAGTTGTGGATGCCGGCCAATGGCAGGACACGCTCGGCAATCATCGTCATTCTCCTGTAAACACCGGCGGCCGCTTTTCGACGAAAGCGTTGATCGCTTCGCGGTTGTCCGCGGTTTCGTGGACGATCGCCTGATAGGCCGCACTCAACTCCAAAATATCGCTCATCCGGCTGTGCTGCGCCTCGCGGAGCAGGCGTTTCGTCAGACGCAGCGCGCGGGGCGGGTTGCAGACGATCCGCTCGGCAATGGCGATCGCACGGTCGAGCAACTCGGCGTCGGGCACGACGTCCGTCACCAGACCATATTCCTTTGCCTGCGCGGCGTCAAAGCGGTCGCCGGTCAGAAACAGTTCGGCGGCGCGCGGATAGCCCAGCACCTTCTGCAGCAGCCACGCCCCGCCGTCGCCGGGCACGATTCCGACCTTGATGAAACTGCACGCGAACTTCGCGCTCTCGGCCGCGATGCGAATGTCGCAGGTGCAGGCAAGGTCGCAGCCGAGCCCGATCGCATGCCCGTTGACCGCGGCGATCATCGGCACCTCGCAATCCATCAGCGCGCGGATCACCGCCTGCACACCCTTGCGGTAATTGGCGCGGGTGGAATCGGGCTGATCGAGCACGCCGATGCCGGTGCGGTCCTGCATGCCCTTGAGGTTGCCGCCGGCGCTGAACGCCTTGCCGCTGCCGGTCAGGATGATCGCGCTGACGCCACGGTCGTCGCCGAGGGTGCGGAGCGTGTCGATGATGTCCTGGCAATCTTCGTGGGTACCGATCGCGTTCATGCTCTCGGGCTTGATCATCGTCAGGATCGCGATCTTGCCCCGCCGTTCGACACTCAGAAATTCGCCCATCTTCAATTATCCTTTGCTGCCTAACCAAAGCTATTGCATGGCTGGTGCGACATGCAAGGCTTTGCGCTCTATCCATTCGATCCGCCGGGCGATGTCGGTGCGCTGCGTGCCAAATTGCGGGCATGGCTCGCCGGGCATCAGCCGCGCGGCGACGTCGTCGAACGCGCCAATTGCTGGGCGAGTTTCGATGCCGATTTCAGCCGCCGTCTGGGCGCCGCCGGCTATGTCGGGATGACGCTGCCGGCGCGCTATGGGGGCGGCGACCGGCATCCGCTCGAACGCTATGTAGTGATCGAGGAATTGCTCGCGGCGGGTGCGCCGGTCGGCGCGCACTGGATTGCCGATCGGCAGACCGGACCACTGATCCTGCGTTACGGAAGCGAGGAACAGCGCGAGCGTTATCTGCCGGGCATCGCGAAAGGCGAACTCTACGCCTGTATCGGCCTTTCGGAGCCGGGCGCTGGTTCGGATCTCGCGGCGGTGCGGACGACGGCGCGCGAGACCGCCGAGGGCTGGCGCATCAACGGCCAGAAGATCTGGACCACCGGCGCGCATTTCTCGCACATCATGCTCGCGCTCGTCCGCACCGAAGAGGGGAGCGAGCGTAATGCGGGGCTCAGCCAGCTGCTCATCGACCTCGACACGCCCGGCATCACGATCCGCCCGATCATCGACATGGCGGGCCATCACGACTTCAACGAGGTCTTCTTCGACGATGTGCTCGTCCCGCACGGCGCCCTCGTCGGCGAGCGGGGGCAGGGGTGGCAGCAAGTCACCGCTGAACTCGGGCTCGAACGCTCGGGGCCGGAGCGCTACCTTTCGAGCCACGCACTGCTGGTCGCGCTGATCGATATGGCGGGGCCGGATCCCGATCACGCAATCGCATCATTGATCGGCGAACTCGCCGCCGAAATGTGGGCGCTACGACAGCTTTCGATGTCGACTGCGGCGAAGCTCGCCGCCGGCGAAGACCCGATGGTCGAGGCTTCGGTGGTCAAGGAACTCGGCAATGCCTTTGAACAGGACATGCCGCGACGCGTGCAGGCGATCGTCGATTGCGGCTGGAATGACGAGAATGACCTCGCGAAGCTGCTTCGCGCATTGCTCATCGCTTCACCCAGTTTCTCGCTGCGCGGCGGAACACGCGAGGTGATCCGCGGGATCATCGCGCGCGGATTGGGTTTGCGATGAGCGCCGCGCGCGACATGCTGTGCGACACCGCGCGTGCGGTCTTCGCCGTGGCGGACGATATCGCGCCGGTCGAAGAGGCAGGCTTTGCCCTGTTGCTGGTCCCCGAAGCCGAGGGCGGCTTCGGCGGCGATTGGGGGGACGTCGACGCGGTGCTGCAGATCGCGGGGGTGATAGTGCCCGACCTGCCAGTTGCCGGGCTCATATTGTCCGATGTCGATGACGGGCTTCGCGCCGCCGCGACCGTCAGCCTGATGGCGGGCGCGATGGGGCAGGCACTCGCCTTGTCGATCGAGCATGTGAACATGCGCCAGCAGTTCGGCCGCCCGCTCGGCAAGTTTCAGGCGGTGCAGCAATCGCTCGCGGTGATGGCGTGCGAAGTGCGTGCGGTCGAGGCGGCGGCGGCGGCGCTGGCCGCGCGGCTCGATGCCGTCGGACGCGACCCGTCGACCGCGGATTTTGAAATTGCTGCGGCAAAGCTGCGCGCCAATCGCGCGGTCGGTGTCGTCACGGCGATTGCGCATCAGGTCCACGGCGCGATCGGCTTTACCGAAGAATATGACCTTCACCGCGTCACCATCCCGCTGATGCGTTGGCGTGGAGAAGATGGAAATGACGCCCATTGGGCGCAAGTCCTCGGGCGTCAGGTCGCGGGTTTCGGCGGGCGCGGCCTGTGGGAAGTTATGACGGCGCGCGGCGCCTGAATCCTAGCGGACCGCACCACCTTCGCGGAGCGCCGCAATCTTGCCCGCATCATAGCCGAGCCCTGCCAGTACAGCATCGCTGTCACCGCCGACCACAGGTGCTGGGCGCGGCGTGTCGTTGATCGTCGCCGAATAGCGCGGGGCGGGCGCCGGCTGGACCGCGCCGCCGACCGTCAGGAAGGTTTCGCGCTCGACATTGTGCGGATGCTGCGGTGCTTCGCTCAGCGACAGGATCGGCGCGAAACAGACGTCGGTCATTTCCATGATCGCGCACCATTCGTCACGCGTTTTCGTGGCGAACAGGGCGGTGAGTTTTTCCTTCAGCGGCCCCCATTGCGCGGGGTCCATCTGTGCGTCGAAATCGGCGTCGTCCGTGAGTCCGGTCTTCTCGCGCAGCAACGCATAGAATTGCGGTTCGATCGACCCGATCGAGATGAACTTGCCATCGGCGCAGGCATAGCTGTCATAGAAATGCGCACCGCCGTCGAGCATGTTGACGCCCGCCTGATCCTGCAATCGCCCGGCGGCGTGGAACCACCAGCTCATGCCCGCGAGCAGCGCCGAGCCATCGGTCATCGCGCAGTCGATCACCTGGCCCTCGCCCGTGCGCGCGGCGTGGACGAGCGCGCTCGACATGCCGAACGCGAGCATCATTCCGCCACCGCCGAAATCGCCGACATAGTTCGCCGGGGGCACGGGCTTCTCGCCCGCGCGCCCGATGCCGTGAAGGACACCCGAGAGCGAGATATAGTTGATGTCGTGTCCCGCGGCTTGCGCATAGGGTCCGAACTGCCCCCAGCCGGTCATCCGGCCGTAGACGAGCTTCGGATTGTCCGCGAGCAGCACCTCGGGGCCAAGCCCGAGTCGCTCCATCACCCCGGGCCGGTAGCCTTCGATGATCCCGTCGGCGCTTTTGCAGAGATCGCGTGCGATCTGCACCGCTTCGGGATCCTTCATGTCGAGCACGATCGAGGTGCGGTTGCGGCTCAGCGGGTCGCGCGGGTCCATGAAGCCGCCGGGACGATCGATCCGGATCACCTCGGCGCCATGGTCGGCGAGCATCATGCCGCAGAAGGGGCCCGGACCGATCCCGGCAAACTCGATGATCCTGATACCCTTCAGCGGCCCGGTCATGATGCTCTCCTGTTCCTCAGATGCGTTCGATGATGATCGCGGGCGCCATGCCGCCGGCGGCGCACATGGTGACGAGGCCATAGCGGCCGCCCGAGCGTTCGAGTTCGTCGAGCGCGGTGCCGATCAGGATCGAACCCGTCGCGCCGATCGGGTGCCCGAGCGCCATCGCGCCGCCGTTGATGTTGACCTTTTCGCGGTCGAGATCGAGGTCGCGGATGAACTTTTCGGCGACGACCGAGAAGGCTTCGTTGATCTCCCAGACGTCGATGTCGTCCTTCGTCAGGCCAGCCTTTTCGAGCACCTTCTTCGCCGCCGGGACCGGGGCGTTGAGCATCAGCGTCGGATCATCGCCGATATTGGCATAGGCGACGACGCGCGCGCGCGGCTTCAGACCATGCTTGTCGGCGTAATCCTTCGAGGTCAGCAGCAGCGCGGCCGCGCCGTCGACGACGCCCGACGAATTGCCGGCGTGGTGGAAGTGCTGGATCTCGACATCGGGATAGCGGCGGTTGATTTGCTTGCGGAAGGTGAAGCCGCCGCCAAGGTCGAAATCGGCAAGGCCGGTGAAGGCCGGCTTCAGCGAAGCAAGCCCCTCGGCGGTCGTTTCGGGGCGCGGAAATTCCTCATGGTCGAGCGCGACGCTGCCGTCGGTGTTCAGGACCGGCACGACCGACTTGTTGAAGCGGCCTTCCTTGATCGCGCGGTCGGCGCGCTGCTGGCTGACGAGCGCAAGCGCGTCGAGGTCTTCGCGGCTGATGCCCTCGATCGTCGCGATCGCGTCGCCGCACACGCCTTGGTGCGATTGCGGGTGGATTTCGTCGAGCGCTTCATGACCCGAACCCATCAGACGCTGCGGCAGGCCCGCATTCGCCTGTTCGGCGGCATAGGCGGTCGTGTAGCTCATCATCTCGGTCCCGCCGGCGATAACGCAATCTTCCATGCCGCTCATCACGCTCGCGGCGGCGAAGTTGACCGAGCTGATGCCGCCGCCGCAGAAGCGATCGAGCGTCGTGCCGCTGGCCTTGGTGTCATAGCCTGCCGACAGCGCCGCCATGCGGCCAAGGTCGCCGCCCTGCTTGCCGTTCTGGCTCGACGTCGACCAGACGATGTCGTCGACGGTCGCGGTGTCGAGATTGTTGCGGTCGCGGATCGCGGCGAGCACCGTTGCGGCAAGATGCTGCGGATGCAGATGCGACAGCGCGCCCTTGCCGGGCTTGCCGACCCCGCGCGGGGTGCGAACGGCGTCGATGATATAGGCCTCGGCCATAGTGATGTCCTTTCGTGGAAGAGCTTCGAAGATCGTGAGTTGATTGAAAAGCAGTTCGTCGGGTTGCTCAGCGGGGGGCCATGCGGATCGCGCCGTCGAGGCGCACCGCCTGCCCGTTGAAATAGGTGTTGCGAACCATCTCCATTGCGAGGCTCGCATATTCCTCGGCCTTGCCGAGCCGCTTGGGGAAGGGGACAGAGGCTTCGAGGCTCTCCTTCACCTTCGGGTTCATATTGTTGAGGAGCGGCGTGCCGAACACGCCGGGCATGATCGAATTGACGCGGATGCCGAGGTCCATCAGGTCGCGCGCCATCGGCAGTACGAGGCCGTTCACACCGGCCTTTGCCGAACCATAAATCACCTGACCGATCTGGCCGTCCTGCGCCGCAACCGAGGCGGTGAGCACGATCGCACCGCGTTCGCCGTCTTCCATTTCGGGGAGGCTCGCCATGCCTTCGGCCGAGATCGATGCGACGCGATAGCTCGCGGTCAATATTCCCTCGACGCCAAAGGCATAGTCGGCGGTCGGGGTACGGCGATAGCCGCCGGTTTCCTTGTCATAAGCGAGCGTCTTGCCGCGGCGCGAGGTCATCGCGCAATGGACGCACACGCGCTCCTGCCCATGCGCCGCGCGCGCCTTGGCATAGCCGTCGAGCACCGACTGTTCGTCGGTGATGTCGACATGGACGAACAATCCGCCGATCGACGCCGCGACCTCTTCGCCCAGCGCGTCGTTGATGTCGAAAATGGCGACCCTCACCCCCGACGCGGCGAGGGCTTCGGCGGTCGCGCGGCCGAGCCCCGATGCGCCACCGGTGACGACTGCTGAAACAGTGGAATCGATTTTCATGGGGAGGCTCCTCAGGCGGGAATCTGGTTGAACGGGATGCCCTTGTCGGGCCGATGATCCTGCGGCAATCCGAGGACCTTTTCGGCAATCGTGTTGAGCAACGTCTCGTCCGACCCGCCCGCGATGCGGCCCGTCGGCGCGTTGATCCAGCTCGACGCCCAATCCTCTTTCTGCGAGGCATGCTTGTCGAAAAGGAAGGCGTCGCTGCCTTGTAGGTCGAGCGCAAGCTCCGACAATTTCTGGCGCGAACGCACCGCGACCAACTTGTTAAGCGAGCCTTCAGGCCCCGGCACCATCCCCGCCTGCATCATCAGCCGTGCGCGCACGTTGATCGAATCGAGCCCCGACCGCATCGCATGGTTGCGCGCGATTTGCTGGCGGATTCGCCCGTCCTCGATCGCCGGGCGACCGTTCAGTTGAACATCCTTCGCCAGTTCGACGAACAGGTCGAGATGCGGGCCGAAGCCGGCACTGTCGGTCGCGACATAGCGTTCGATCATCAGCGTCGCGATCGCGACCGCGAAGCCGCCGCCAACCGGCGACATGCGGTGATCGTCGGTGATCTTCACATCGTCGAAGAAGACTTCGTTGACGTGACTGTCGCCGCCCGCGAGCTTGATCGGGCGGACAGTGACGCCCGGCGCCCTCATGTCGACCCAGAAATAGGTCAGGCCCTTGTGCTTCGCGACGGTCGGGTCAGTGCGCACGACGATGACGCCATAGTCGCTATAATGCGCCCAGCTCGTCCACACCTTCTGCCCGTTGATCCTCCACCCGTTGCCGTCGGGCTCGGCCTTGGTGCGCAGGCCTGCAAGATCCGATCCGCCCGAGGGTTCGGAAAAGAGCTGGCACCAGATTTCTTCGCCCTGCAACGCCTTCAGCACGCGCTCCTTGACGAATTCCTTGTCGGGGCCGAACTGCATCAGAACGGGCACGGGCATGCCAAGCGAGATGCCGAAGTAGAAGCTCGGGAAGCCGTGCTTCATTTCCTCGGCGTCAAAGGTCACCTTTTCGAGATGGCTGAGCCCCTGGCCGCCATATTCGGTCGGCCAGTTGATCCCGGCATAACCCGCATCGAACTTCGCCTTCTGATACCGGCGACCAAGCGCGAGATCATCGGCTTCGGACAGCCCCTTGCGCGCATCGCGGCCAAAAGTCGGCGCGACCGATTGCAGCCAGGCCGCCGCTTTGGCGCGATAGGCTTCGAGATCGCTCACGCCGCTTCTCCCGCGAGTTGATCGACAAGCACATCTTCCCAGAACAGGCTGCTGCCCTGTTCGATCGCCAGACTGCGCGCGCGGCGCATGTGAAGATGCAGCCCGATTTCCCAGGTCACGCCGATGCCGCCGTGGATCTGGATGCAATCGCGCGCGGCGGTGTCATAGGCCTCGGTCGCCGACAGGCGCGCGGCCGCGGCGGCGGTGATGAAATCGGCTGCACCTTCGCGCGCCGCAGCGTGGATGCAGTTCGCGCGCGCCAGTTCGACAAGGCCATAGAGTTCGGCAATGCGATGCTTCACCGACTGGAAGGCTCCGATCGGCTGGCCGAACGCCTTGCGCGTCAACGCATAGTCGCGCGCGATTTCCATCAGCGCCTCGGCGCCGCCGGTCTGCTCATGCGCGGTGACGACGGCTTGCAATGCCAATATGTGGAGCGCCGCGCCACGCGCCGTGCTGCCCACCGCGAGTGTTTCGGCCGGTACGCCCGAAAAGCCGATGTCGGCGATCAGCCGGCTATTGTCGAAGCTGGGAACGGCCGAGCGCTGCGCCCCGGCGAGTTCGACCAGTGCGAGCACGGGCATGCCGGGGCCATTCGCATAGACGATGGCGACATCCGCTGCGAGCCCCGCCGAAACGCCGCGTGCGGTGCCGTCGAGCCGGTCGCCGGTACAGGTTACATCGGGGCGAGCGGGAAGGGCGTCCGGGCCCGCCGCAAAGGCGATGGCGCCGATGGTCTCGCCGCTCGCCAGTCCGGGCAGCCAGCGCGCCTTTTGCGCATCGGAGCCGAAAAGCTCGATCGCCTTGGCGGCGCCGAAACTCGACGTCAGAAACGGTGCGCCGCTAATGCTGCGCCCCGCCTGATGCGCGATCAGACCCAGTTCGATCAATCCAAGGTCCAAACCGCCATGGGCTTCGGGAAGGGCGAGGGCGGTCCAGCCCTGTTCCTTCGCGGTGTCCCAGAAGGGACGATGATATTCACCGACGGTTTCGAGAAGCGGCAGCAGTGCGTCCTTGCCGACCCGCGCTTCCAATGCGCGCCGCGATTCGATCGCGATCGCCTGCTGGCCTTCGTCATAGAGGATGGTCATGCCTTCACCTGCCCTTCTCCCGGTCGTTCTGTTCCGCCAAAGAACCGGACGTTGACGTAAACGTCAAGTGTTTTGACGCTACGCCTTTCCCGCATCAACTGACTTT
>NZ_DASWTD010000229.1:0-9728 GCF_036402335.1 Sphingopyxis sp.
AAGCCTGTCCGGTTGCTGTCGGACGGCGAATTTCGAGCGAAATAAAGCCCGGTGATACCTCGATCAGCGGTTTGGCTTCGCGGACGGCCGCCTCGAACGCGTCTTCGCTGCCCGCACGGACGTGAAGCAGCGCATGTTCGAGGACGGCCATGCCAATTTACTGGTTCATGCTGTCGAAGAAATCCTCGTTGGTCTTCGAATCCTTGATCTTGTCGAGCAGGAATTCCATCGCGTCGATCGTGCCCATCTGCATGAGGATGCGGCGCAGCACCCACATTTTGCTGAGCTTGTCCTTTTCGACGAGCAATTCTTCCTTGCGGGTACCCGACTTGCCGACGTCGAGCGACGGGAAGATGCGCTTGTCGGCGACCTTGCGGTCGAGCACGATTTCAGAGTTACCCGTGCCCTTGAATTCTTCGAAGATCACCTCGTCCATGCGGCTGCCGGTGTCGATCAGCGCGGTCGCGATGATCGAGAGCGAACCGCCTTCCTCGATGTTACGCGCAGCGCCGAAGAAACGCTTCGGCCGCTGGAGCGCATTCGCGTCGACACCGCCGGTCAGCACCTTGCCCGACGACGGGACGACCGTGTTGTACGCGCGGCCGAGGCGCGTGATCGAATCGAGCAGGATGACCACATCCTTCTTGTGCTCGACAAGGCGCTTGGCCTTTTCGATCACCATTTCGGCAACCTGGACGTGGCGCGTCGCGGGCTCGTCGAAGGTCGAGGAGACGACTTCGCCGTTGACGCTGCGCTGCATGTCGGTGACTTCCTCGGGACGTTCGTCGACGAGGAGGACGATGAGGTAGACCTCGGGATGGTTGTCGGTGATCGCCTTGGCGATATTCTGCAACAGCACCGTCTTACCCGTGCGCGGCGGCGCGACGATCAGCGCGCGCTGGCCCTTGCCCTGCGGGCTGACGAGGTCGATCACGCGTGCCGACTTGTCCTTCACCGTCGGGTCGACGGTGTCGAGCGACAGCTTCTGGTTCGGATAAAGCGGCGTGAGGTTGTCGAAATTGACGCGGTGGCGCACCGCTTCGGGATCGTCGAAATTGACCTTGATCAGCTTGGTCAGCGCAAAATAGCGCTCGCCGTCGCGCGGCGCGCGGATCTCGCCCTCGACGGTGTCGCCGGTGCGCAGGCCATATTTGCGGACCTGGTTCGGCGACACATAGATATCGTCCGGACCGGCGAGATAATTGGCGTCCGACGAGCGCAGGAAGCCGAACGAGTCGGGCAGGACCTCGATCGTGCCCGATCCGATGATTTCCTCGCCCTCTTCGGCGAGTTCCTTCAGGATCGAGAACATCAGGTCCTGCTTGCGCAGCGTCGACGCGCCCTCGACCCCCAGTTCTTCCGCCATTTCGACGAGTTGGGCGGGCGCTTTGGTTTTGAGTTCTTTAAGATGCATGGGATGGATTCCGGGTAGAAAATCAGGGAGAAATGAAACGAATTCGTTGCACCGCCGGGGTGCCTATCCGGCCGTGGGACGACCGTTCAAGATAGCGTCGGCGCAAGGACGCGCCGCCCGCACGAGGCGGGGTTGACCGGCCCCTATAACCGGGCCGGGTCCAAGTCAATCGCGCTGCGGTGAACGAGCGCTTATCAACAGGCACTTTAACCTCTCGTCACCCCGGACTTGATCCGGGGTCCATTTGCGCCGGCGCTGAAATGGATGCCGGATCAAGTCCGGCATGACGAGGTTAGAGAGCAGGATCAGGGGCGGACGACGACGAGGATGACGATGATCGCCGCGGCGATGCCCGGGACCTCGTTGAGCATCCGCAGCTGCTTTTCGGTGAGCGGACGCTCGCCTTTCTTCAGCTTCTTGAAATAGCCGATCATCCAGCCATGATAACCCGACAGGCCGATCACGAGCAGCAATTTGGCGATGAACCAGCCCTCGTGCCAATAATCGCCGTTGAAGGCGAGCATCAGGCCGAAGATCCACACGATGATCAGCGACGGGTTCAAAATGATCCGCCGCAGCCGGTCCTCGCGCTCGATCCATTTTTTATCTTCGTCGGAGCCGACGGGCGCCTGATGATGATAGACGAAGAAGCGCGGCATCATGAACAAGCCGGCCATCAGGAAAATCACGAAAATGATATGCGCGGCTTTGATCCAAAGCATCGTCGCCCCCAGAAAACCAGCCAGTTCCATAGATTACCCGCCGCGAACGCGTCTGATCAGATGCTCGACATGGGCGATCGGCGTGTCGGGCACGATCCCATGGCCGAGATTGAAGATATGGGGACGCGAAGGGAAGGCCGCAAGGATGCGGTCGATCGCCGTATCGAGTGCATCGCCGCCAGCGACGAGCGCGAGCGGGTCGAGATTGCCCTGGACCGGCAGATGCTCCGGCAAGGCGGCGTCGGCCCACACCGGATCGACCGTCTCGTCGAGCCCGATCGCATCGACCCCGGTTTCGTCGGCATAGGCGCGGAGCTTGCCGCCCGCGCCCTTCGGAAAACCGATGACCGGCGTGTCGGGATGCATGGCCTTCAACCGGCGGACGATTTCGGCGTTGGGCGCGATCACCCACCGCTCATATTGCGCCGGTGAAAGACTTCCCGCCCAGCTGTCGAACAACTGCACGGTATCGACGCCATTTTCGATCTGGCCCGACAGATAGGTGACGGTCAGGTCGACGATCGCATCGACGATCGCCTGAAATGCTGCCGGGTCACCGAATGCGAGGCGACGCGCGGCTGCCTGATCCTTCGACCCCTGCCCCGCCACCATATAGGTCGCGACCGTCCACGGGCTTCCTGCGAAGCCGAGAAAGGTCGTTTCGGGCGGCAGGGCGGCCGCGACACGCGCCACCGTCGCGTAGACGGGATCGAGCCGCTCATGTGCCATCTCCAGCGACGCGAGCCTACTGTCGACGAGCGGCGGTGCGAGCCGCGGCCCCTCACCCGCCTCGAACCACAGATGCTGGCCGAGCGCATGCGGAATAACGAGAATGTCCGAGAAGAGGATCGAGCCGTCGAAACCGAAGCGCCGGATTGGCTGCAAAGTTACCTCGGCCGCGGCTTCAGGGTCGTAGCAGAGTTCGAGAAAACCGCCCTTGGTTTCGCGAAGGGCGCGATATTCGGGAAGATAACGTCCGGCCTGACGCATCAGCCAGAGGGCGGGGCGCTCCTGGCGCACCCCGCGCAGCGTTGCGAGCAGACTCTTCGGTGACGCCTTCACGCGGGTCCTCTTTCTCTCTTCATATACATATTTAGATAATATGGTGGTGGTTTGTAGGTCGGCGGACAAGCGCGGCTTTAGGCCGGGGCGTCCTTTTTGCCAACAGCTTGACTCTCGGTTTCCCTTGTTCGCGGCGAGAGTCGCTTGTCGCTGTCCCCCTAATTCACAGCCTGTGGATAAGAGTCATCCCTTGTGGATAAGCAGTGGAGCGGAATCGACACGGCCGGGGATGAATCGCGCCTGCCGAATTCATCCCTGCGCTTATGCCAAAAATTATCCACAGGCCGGTAAAGCGCTTCGTGACTTGCCTTTTTCGGCGCTTTCCCGCCATGGTGCCGCGATGGGCCGGCTCCACTTGCATCTCATATCCGACTCCACGGGCGAGACACTCGAAAATATCGCCAAGGCGGCGATCGCGCAGTTCGACGATGTCGAGGTCGTGCGCCATTTCTGGCCGATGGTCCGATCGGAATCGCATCTCGACCGGATCATGGCCGAGGTACAGGCGAGCCCCGGAATGATCCTCTTCACGCTGGTGAATGGCGAGTTGCGCGTGAGCCTTGAACGCCGCGCGCGCGCGCAGGGTCTGCCGACCGTCGCGGCGCTCGATGCGGTGACCGATGCGCTGTCGCGAATGCTCGGGCAAGAAGCGAAGGCGCGTCCCGGCCGCCAGCACCAGCTCGACGCCGCCTATTTCGCGCGCGTCGAGGCGATCCAGTTTACCGTCGCTCATGACGATGGCATCGGTTGGGAAAATTGGGAACAGGCCGATATCGTACTGGCCGGCGTGTCGCGCACCTCGAAAACCCCGACCAGTATCTATCTCGCGAACCGTGGTTTCAAGACCGCGAATATCCCGATCGTCCCCGAATCGCCGCCGCCGAATGCGTTGTTCAATCTGAAACGGCCGATGGTCGTCGGACTCACCACCGGACTCGACCGGCTCGTACAGGTCCGCCGCAACCGCCTGCTTTCGCTCAACCAGGCGCCCGAAACCGCCTATGTCGACGACGAGCGCGTGAAGGCCGAGCTCGCCTATGCGCGGCGGATGTTCGCCGATAATGGCTGGCCGGTGATCGACGTCACGCGCCGGTCGATCGAGGAGACCGCCGCCGCGGTGATCAAGCTCGTCGAAGACCGCGGCGCCGCATGACCCTCCTCCTCGCCTCGCAAAGCAGCGGCCGCGCCGCGATGCTCCGCGCCGCCGGACTTCGTTTCGAAACCAGCGCCGCGCATGTCGACGAGGAGGCGCTGACCGCCTCGCTGCTCGCCGCCGGGCAGACCCCGCGCAACATCGCCGACGCACTTGCCGAAGCGAAGGCCGTCAAAATTTCGTCGCGGCTTCCGGGTGTGACGGTGCTCGGCGCCGACTCGACGCTCGCGCTCGACGACGGGCCGATGCTCGCCAAGCCCGAAAGCCCCGAAGACGCGGCCGATCATCTCCGCCGTATGGCCGGCACCCGCCACCGCCTGTTCAGTGCGGCGGTCGCCGCGCGCGACGGCATTCCCGTGTGGCGCGCGATCGGCGAAGCGAAACTCTGGATGCGCCCCTTGTCCGACGCCTTCATCGCCGACTATGTCGCGCGCGAATGGGACAGCATCCGCTGGACCGTCGGCTGTTACGAAATCGAAGGAGCGGGCGTGCAATTGTTCGAACGGGTCGAGGGCGACCCCTGGACCATCATCGGCATGCCGATGCTCCCCTTGCTGGCGTGGCTGCGCGCCACCGGGCTCGCACCGTCATGAGCACCCCGTACGCCGAGGTCATCGGCGACCCGATCGCCCAGTCGAAATCACCGTTGATCCACGGCTTCTGGCTCGATGCGCTCGGGCTCGCCGGCGACTATCGCCGCGCGCATGTAAAGCCCGACGACCTCACCGCCTATATCGCCGGGCGCCGCACCGATCCCGACTGGCGCGGCTGCAACGTCACCATGCCGCACAAGGGCGCGGTGATGGATCTCGTCGATGATCCCGGCGATATCCGCGGCACGATCGGCGCCATGAACACGATCGTCCGGCAAAAGGACGGCTCGCTGATCGGCACCAACACCGATGCCGCGGGCTTTTATGCACCGCTCGCCGAACTCGATCTCGAAGGTGCCCCCGTCGCGGTGGTCGGCGCTGGCGGCGCAGCGCGCGCGGTGCTCTTTGCCCTCGCCCGCGCCAATGTCGGCCAGGTGACGATCCTCAACCGCAGCCCGCTGAAGGCGATGGGCTTGCTCGCGACTTTCGGCCTCAAGGGCGAGGTCGTCCAGCTCGACGCGCAGCTCCCGCCAGTCTCGCTGCTCGTCAATTCGAGCAGCCTCGGCATGAAGGGCCAGCCGCCACTCGACCTCGACCTGTCGCCGCTCCCGGGCGATGCGATCGTCTACGACCTCGTCTATTCGCCGCTCCAGACGGGCCTCCTCAAGGCCGCCGAAGCGCGCGGGCTCGACACTGTCGACGGGCTCGACATGCTGATCGGCCAGGCTGCGCTCGCTTTCGAACTCTTCTTCGGCGCGTCTCCGCCCGAGGGCCGCGACGAAGAGCTGCGTGCGCTCCTGACCGCATGACGCATCGCCCGCGCCCCGGCTCGCGGCTCCGCCGTCCCTTCATTCTCGGCCTCACCGGATCGATCGGGATGGGCAAATCGACCGCCGCGATGATGTTCGAGCGCGAAGGCGTACCCGTGTTCGACGCTGATGCAGAGGTGCACCGGTTGCAGGGGCCGGGCGGCGCGCTCGTCGCCGTGATCGAGGCGCGCTTTCCCGGGACGACCGGTCCGAATGGCGTCGACCGGCAGAAACTTGGCGCCCTCGTGCTTGGCAACACCCACGAGCTTGCCGCGCTCGAAGCGATCATCCACCCCGCGGTGGGCAGGGCGCAGAAACGCTTTCTTGCACGTCACCGCGCACGCGACATCGTCGTCCTCGACATTCCGCTCCTTTTCGAAAAAGGCGGCTGGCGAAAGGTCGGAGCGATCGCCGTGGTTTCGGCGCCGGCATGGATGCAGCGCAAGCGCGTGATGCGCCGCCCGGGCATGACCGCGGCAAAATTGAAAGCGATCCGCCGCCTTCAGGTTCCCGACCGCGTCAAGCGGGCACGCGCCGATTTCGTCATCGAAACGGGCCGCCCCAAAAGCGAGACGCACCGCCAGATAAGATTTATCGCCTCTTGTTTCCACGCCCGATAGGGTCCAGATTATCATTTCGATGCGCGAGATTATTTTCGATACCGAAACCACGGGTTTCGACCCCAGGAGCGGGGACAGGCTGGTCGAAATCGGGTGTGTCGAGCTGGTCGACCGCCGCGAAACCGGCGTCACCTTCCACGCCTATTTCAACCCCGAACGCGACATGCCGGCTGCGGCTGAAGCGGTCCACGGCCTGTCGATCCAGTTCCTGTCGGACAAGCCACTCTTCGCGTCGCGTGTCGACGAACTGATCGAATTCCTGGGCGACGCGCCGCTCGTCGCGCACAATGCTGCGTTCGACTTCGGTTTCGTCAACGCCGAGTTCGCGCGCGCTGGCCGCCCCGCGCTCGACATGGCGCGCATGTGCTGCACGGTGCAGATGGCGCGCAAGCTCCATCCGGGTGCGAAACACAGCCTCGATGCGCTCTGTACGCGCTACGGCATCGACCGCAGCCACCGCGTCAAACATGGCGCGCTGCTCGACGCCGAGCTGCTCGCGCACCTCTATATCGAAATGACCGGCGGCCGGCAGATCGGCCTCGGGCTCGCCGCTTCGGCCGCGAGCGCTGCCGCACCGTCGGCTGTCGTTGCCTCGGTCGTATCGCGCGGCACCGATCGCCCCTTTCGCGAACCCCGTCCCCATATGGCGTCGGCCGCCGAACTCGCGCGGCACGCCGAATTTGTCGCAGGGCTGAAGCAGCCGCTGTGGCTCGATGCGGTGTGATGACCCTCCCTTAAGTCATCACGCCGGCCAAGAAGGAGAAGAAAAATGGAAATCCGCGTCTCTGGCCACCAGATCGAAACCGGCGAAGCGCTCCAGGCGCATGTGTCGGACCGGATGAACGCGATTGCCGACAAATATTTCTCGCGCGCGATCGGCGCGCACGCGACGTTCGGAAAGGGGCCGCACGACAGTTTCCAGTGCGACATCGTCGCGCATGTGATGCAGGGGCTGGTGCTGAAGGGGCACGGCCAGGCGCAGGACGCGCATGTCGCCTTCGAAGGCGCCGCCGAGCGCATCGAAAAGCAGCTCAGGCGCTATATGCGACGATTGAAGGACCGCAACAACGGCCCGGCGGAGCCTTCGCCGACGGTCGACGAGATCGAGGACAACGCCAGCTATATCGTCTTCGACGGCGGCGGCGAAGAGGATGCGGGTGACGCGCCCGCGATCATCGCCGAAACGCGTGTCGACATTCCGAGCAGCAGCGTGTCCGACGCGGTGATGATGCTCGACCTCAGGAACACCAACGCCCTGCTCTTCGTCAACAGCAAGACCGGTACCCACAATATGGTCTATCGCCGCGACGACGGGACGATCGGCTGGGTCGAGCCACGATAGGGCTGGATTTTCTCCGCCATCCGGCTTAAGGGCCGCGCCCAACGATGCCCGAAGCCGGGATGGCGGGGGGCCTGCCACGACAGATCCGCGATCGCTTGCCAACAGATGTTCTGGCAGCGGCCGGCGTTTAACAAGATTTGACCAGAGCAATGAATCTTTCTTCCCTTCTCTATCCGGCGACCGTGCGCGCGCATGTCCAGCTCGATTCGAAAAAGGCGCTTTTCCCGTTCGTCGGCGATCTCGCGGCGCGTTCGCTCGGTCTCGATGCGGGCGAAGTGAGCGAAGCCTTGCTCGAACGCGAGCGCCTCGGTTCGACCGGCTTCGGCCGCGGCATCGCGTTGCCGCACGCCAAGATGGCCGACCTCGGCGGCGTGCGCGGCTTGTTCCTGCAACTTGCGAAACCGATCGATTTCAACGCGGTCGACGGACTGCCGGTCGACCTGCTGTTCATCCTGCTCTCGCCGCTCGATGCCGGTGCCGACCATCTGAAGGCGCTCGCCGGCGTGTCGCGGATGCTCCGCAACGAGGCGATCGCCGAGCGGCTGCGCGGCGCGAAGAATGACGAAGCGCTCTACGCGCTGCTCGCCGACACCGAAACGCGTGACGCGGCGTAACCGCGTTTGACGCATCGACCATATCCTCCCTGTGGCGTAGCCATGGGGAGGAACTGACATGACTCGCCTCAAAAGCCGTTTCCTCGTCGACCTGCTGATCCGCCGCGCCGAAACGGCCGGCGGCTTCGTGACCGTGCTCGTCAAAGGCGACGACACTTCCGGAATCATCCTCGTCCAGTGCAGCCATCGCGGCGAACCGGGGCCGCTGCTCGAACGGCGCTTTTCGCCGGCCGGCCACTATATCTGGGAGGATGTCGGTCCAGCCGACGCAAAAGATGGTGAATCGCGCGCAAATTATCAGGAACGGCGGCGAAAGGCCGATCCCGACCTGTGGATCGTCGAACTGGATATCGCAGATGCGCCACGACTCGTCGCGGAGTGGTCTGCGTTAACTTGACTCTGTTGCGGCGCACAATAACTGGCGCCCATTCGATAACGCGTAGGTCGTTCCGCGGGTGCACTGCCTTGGCAAAGCTCCCGGCACAACGGTTTGGACACGCAGTCGGACGATGACCGCAGGCGGCGATACTGGACCATAGTCCCCCGCCTGTTTTGAGAGGTTCGGTTCATCGGCCGCACTTTTGACGGACACTATGAGTCGCATTTTGAACGTAGCCGGCATGGCTGCCGTCGGCATGACTGCCGCCGCCATGCTGCTTCTAGCGGAACCGGGCTTTGCAAGCGATCTTGCAGCCGACGCCAATATCCCCGCGATCATCTTGCCGGGCGTCGATGCGCCGGTCGCGGATGAAGCAGCGGACCTGTCGACCGATGCCGAATTGCCGGTCGAAGACAGCAAAAAACCTGAAGACGATGTCGCTCCCGAGCCGAAACCGGCGCCGGTGACCGCCGATTCGCTCGCCGAACTCGTCGCGGCGACGCCGAAACCCGCCGAAATCGATGCCGAACTGCGCTGCCTGGCCGGCGCGGTCTATTTTGAATCGCGCGGCGAATCGCTCCCCGGCCAGCTCGCGGTCGCGCATGTCGTGATCAATCGCGCCCAGTCGGGCCGTTTCCCCAAGAGCCTCTGCGGAGTCGTCCACCAGAAGAGCCAGTTCAGCTTCGTGCGCGGCGGCCGGATGCCCGCGGTGCGCAATGCGGCGCAGT
Source organism: Sphingopyxis sp. (assembly GCF_036402335.1). Classification (GTDB taxonomy): domain Bacteria; phylum Pseudomonadota; class Alphaproteobacteria; order Sphingomonadales; family Sphingomonadaceae; genus Sphingopyxis. The sequence continues at coordinate 9,437 of NZ_DASWTD010000229.1, forward strand.
GGAACAACGCCGTGGCGATCGCGCAGATCGCGCGCGACGGCAGCTGGAAGAACCACGCTCCGGGCGCGCTTTTCTTCCACGCCCGCTACGTCTCGCCCGGCTGGCGCAAGACGCGCATCGCGCAGATCGACAACCACATCTTCTATCGCTGATGCTGCGCGATACCTTCGGTATCCCGTTCATTGCCAAGCCATATTAACTGGCGCATGATGCAGGGATGACGCGTCATCTTTCTGCCGCCCTGCTTTCTGCAGCGGCGCTCGCCCTTGCTGGCTGTGCCACGGCCGTCCCG
>NZ_DASWTD010000230.1:0-7692 GCF_036402335.1 Sphingopyxis sp.
CCATGCGCCCACCGCCAAGGTCGTTCACCACGACGCGAGCGCCGCGCGCACCGAACAGCAGCGCGTGCTGACGACCCAGCCCGCCACCGGCGCCGGTGACGATCACGACCCGGCCGTCGTAACGCAAAGTGTCGATCATCATCGTACCCTCCGTCAGCGAAACGCCCCGATGCCCGTCAACGCGCGCGCGATAATGAGCTTCTGGATTTCCGTCGTTCCATCCGGGATCGGACAGATGATCGCTTCGCGTGCCAGTCGCTCGACGATGAAGTCCCTCGTCACGCCGTTGCCCCCGTGGATCTGCAGAGCGTCGCGGGTGACGCCGATGGCCATCTCGGTCGCGAACCATTTGGCCATCGCGCATTCGGTTTCGGCGCGAATGCCGGCATCGACGAGCGCTATCGCCCGGTGCGTCAGCAGCCGTGCGGCATCGATCTGCGTCGCCATGGTCGCCAGCTTGTCGGCGATGAGCTGGTGGCCGGCGATCTTCCGACCATGCTGCGTGCGCTCCTTTGCATAAGCGATCGCCTCGTCCAGCGCGCGCCGGGCAATGCCGATGCTCCACATCGCCATGTGGCAACGCGCGATCTCGAACACCTTCAGCGTGTTGCGCAAGCCGTCCCCGGGCTGACCCAGCGTGTTGCCCGCGGGCACCCGGCAGTCGGTGAGAAAAATCTGCGCTGTAGACTGGCCGTTCAAGGCCATCTTCTCGATGTCGCGTACCTCGTACGGGCTTTCCGCGCGATCGATCAGGATGTGGCTGATTTCGTCATCGCCCGTGCGACAGGTGCAGATCAGTATGTCCGAATAGGCCCCGTTGGTGATCCACGTCTTCTCGCCGTTGATGATCCAATGGTCGCCGTCGCGCACCGCCCGCGTTTTCACCGCCGCCACATCGGAACCGACATCGGGTTCCGAGATTCCGATCGATACGAAGAGCTCACCTGCGACGAGGCCCGGCAAGTAGCGATCCTGCAAATCCGACGACGCGTTGCGCCTGATGAGCTCGATACCCACCGCGTTGATGAACCCCGGAATGGCAACGTCGAGCGACGAATAGACGATCTCTTCGAAGACCATCAGATGCGTCAGCCAGCCCATGTCGAGCCCGCCCCACTGCTCAGCATGCGGTGCCGTGATGTGACCGAACTGTGTCAGCTCACTGGTCCAACGCTGCATGAGCTGACGAGGGATGAAGCCCGGGCCATGGCCGCGGATTTCAGGTTCCAGTTTGTCGTCGAGGAAACGGCGGACGCTTTCGACCGCCATCCGCTGCTCTTCGTCTGGTTGGAATTCCATGCCCTCTGCTCCCTATCGACCGAGGATGGTGACTGCGACGACAGCCTCCTCCACGCCCACCACTCCGCCGCCGTTCTGCGCGATCGCGACACGGGCGCCGTCGACCTGCCGCGCGTCTGCTTCGCCGCGCAGTTGCCCGACCAATTCGTAGATCTGGGCAAGACCTGTTGCGCCGATCGGATGACCCCTGCTTTCGAGCCCGCCGGACGGGTTCACCGGCAGGCGACCACCAAGGACGGTTTCGCCGCGCTCAGCGGCGATGCCACCTTCGCCCGGCGGTACCAGGCCCAGCGCCTCGATTTCGATGATCTCTCCCATCGCAGTCGCATCGTGAACCTCGGCGACGTCGACGTCGGTCGGATCGACGCCAGCCGCTGCATAGGCACGGGCCGCCGCCAACCGGGTGACGTGCCGATCGTAGTCGCACGCGTCGCGTTCGGAACTGGTCTGCAACACCGATGCGAGGATCCGGATTGCGCGGCCGGGCGACACGGCAAGTTTGCGCAAGCCCGCTGCATTGCAGATGACGGCTGCGCTTGCGCCGTCGCTTATCGGCGAACACATCGGCAGCGTCAGCGGATACACGATCGGTGCCGCCGCCAGCACCGCCTCTACGGTAAAGGGGGTGCGATATTGTGCCAGCGGATTTCCGACCGAATGGCCATGGTTCTTGGCGGATACGGCAGCAATCTGTGCCTGTGTCGAGCCGTAGGTCTTCATGTGCGCGCGCGACATCGCGGCATAGATGTCCATGAAGACGCTGTAAGGCTGGGCAGACACCGAGCCATCCGGCACCGCGACGCCCTGACCCATCGCCAACAGAATATCGCGGTTCCGCGCGGTTTCATGCACGTCCCAAGCCCCGTCGAAAGCGCTGAACATCAGCGCCTTGTCGGGTGAGCACATCTTCTCGGCGCCGATCGCCAGCACGATGTCCGCCGCGCCCGAGCGGACATAGGCGTTTGCCATGTGCAGCGCAGTCGAGGCTGTCGCGCAGGCATTCTCGACATTCACGACGGGGACGCCGTGGATACCGATGGCGCGGGCGATGATCTCGCCGCGGATCATGTCCTGGCCTTCCATATGGCCCTGGACACAATTGCCGAAGAATACCGCCTCGATGTTCGCCGGCCCGCATCCCGCATCGGCGAACGCCTGTGCGCAAGCGTCGGCCGACAGCGCCTTCAAGCTCCGGTCCAATTGCCGACCGAACGACGTCATGCCGACGCCGGCGATGAAGACCTCGCTCATCGCCCTACGAACTCCGGCGGCCGTTTCGCCGCGAAGGCTGCCAGTCCCTCCTGCAGATCATACGAGTCTGCGTAGGCGGCGACGATCTCCATTTCTCGCCGCAAACCCTCCTCGTGCGAGCAGTCGACGGCGAGCGCCGCCAGCTCCTTCATGCGCGCCAGGCCAAGCGGGCTTTTCGCGGCCAGCGTCTCGGTCAGTGCCTGCGCGGTCTCCGCCAGCGCCGCCGCTGGCACGCAGCGGCTGACCAACCCCGCGCGCTCCATGTCCTGCGCGGAAATGGACTCGCCGGTCATCATGAGCCGAGTGGCGCGGGCAGCGCCGATCTTGCGCGGCAGGCGGATCGATCCGCCACCACCCGGAAGCAGCCCGTAGTTCGCGTGTGCGTCACCGAAGACAGCGTCGTCGGCCGCGATCACGATATCGCAGCACAGGACCAGTTCCAGTCCGCCGGCGAGCGCCAGCCCGTTGACCGCCGCGATCGTCGGCAGCCGCGATGCTTCGATCCGCGTGAACACACGGCCCAACTCGCCGAGGAAATGCGCGAGACCGGTGCTGATAGGGGTATCGCCGGCACGGATCGCCCGCAGGTCGGCACCCGCGCAGAAGGCGCGTCCGACCCCGCTGATGACGAACGTGCGCACCGACGGATCGGCTTCGGCCGCTTCGATAGCGGCCTCAAGGTCGTGCGCCAGCCCGAGCGTGAGGCTGTTTAGCGCCTGCGGCCGATTCAGGTACACCCAAGAAGCGGGCCCGCGCGTTTCTACGGTGATATTCTCGAACGACATGAGTGGCTCCGCGGAATTTTCGGGCAGGACAGCGCTCACGCGCCGGAGATGCGACTGGCGTGGCCGGCCCAATAGGGCTCGCGAAGTTTTGATCGCAGCACCTTGCCGACGTTGCTCAGCGGCAGCGGCTCAGTCGTGAAGACGACCTGCGCAGGCTTTTTGAACGAACCCAGCCGTTGACTGACCAGATCGATGATATCCTGTTCGGAGATCTGCGTGTCCGGTGCGACGACGACCACCGCCAGGGGGGTTTCGCCCCATTTTTCGTGCGGGATGCCGAAAACGGCGGCGGCAACCACCAGCGGGTGATCGGCAATGACGTTCTCGATCTCGGCCGGATAGATATTGTAGCCGCCAGAGACGATCAGGTCGTTTGCGCGATCCAGCAAGTAAAGAAATCCGTTGGTGTCGACCCGGCCGATGTCGCCGGTCTTCACCCACCCGTCGACCATGCGTCGCGACGTTTCCTCGGGATCATCCCAAAACCCCTGCATCTGGCCGTTCTCGAACCGGGCAACGATTTCGCCCGGTTCGTCGGGGCCCAGCGCGCGCCCTTCGGCATCGCGTATCTCGAGATCGACAAAGGGCATCGCGCGGCCGACCGACTGAAGCGGGGTCGATCCCTCGGTCTGGCCGAACCATTCCTTCGGCCCAAGCGATGTCACGGGCAGGATCTCGGTCTGGCCATAGGCGGTGTGCAGCACCTCGTCGCCGAAGATCGTGCAGGAACGGCGTAGCGTCGCTTCCGACACCGGCGCGGAGGCGCTGAGCAGGCATTTCAGTTGGGGAAAGGCATGGCCTCGCGGATTGCCGTGGTGGACGATCGCGTTCAGCATGGTTGGCGCAACGAAGGCATAGCCGACGTTCTCGCGTGCCAGAATCTCGAGAAAGCTCTCGGGATCGAAGGCGTCCATCATGATGTTGCGGCCACCGATCGCCCAATACGGCGAGAACATGAATCCGGACGCATGCGACAAGGGGCCGACGTGCAGTACCGTCGACCCGGGGTCCGGTCGTGGCCCGACCGCTTGGAAGCCCGCGCAGATCGTCATCCAACTGCGGTGCGTGTACGCGACCCCCTTCGGAGCGCCGGTCGTGCCGCCGGTATGGCGTATGACGCACAGGTCGTCGGGCTTGATTGCCGGATCGGGATCTCTGTCTGATGCCTGGTCGAGCCAGCGCTCGTAGTCCGCATCGCGCACGATCAGCCGGTCGAGGTCCGGTAGTTCCTCGTTCAAGCCAGCGACTTCGGGTCGTAGCGCCGCATCGACCAGCGCGAGCCGGCAACCTGTGCTGCGCATCATGTGGGCATGGGATTCGCGGCGATTGCGGGCATAAAGCGGCACGCGAACGAAATTGCCGATGGCCGCCGCGAGAAAGATGTCGGCGGCTTCGATCGAATTCTTCTCGAGCGTCGCGATCTTGTCGCCGGGCCGCAGGCCGGTATCGGCCAGCGCATTGGCAAGGCGGACGCCCCGCGACCAGGCGCCGGCGAACGTGAAGCGACGGTCGCCGTGCACCAGTGCCTCGCGGGACGCGAAGTGGCTGGCTGCTCGGCGCAACTGGCTGCGTAGTTCCATCGTCAGCGCCGCCGAACGCCGAAGGGGCAGGCGTGCAGATTGTAGCCCAGGTCAGTCCGGATCGTTGCCATCAGCCTCTCCGCACACGCAGTGTCAGTCTTTGTCATCCCGGATCGGACGATGTCGTCGCGCTGTCCAATTCATTGGGTTCGAACCGTATTCCCCTTTTTCATATTTGTTCGAGCGGACGAAATGACACGACACAGCTCTAGCCCACAGAAATGTGGTCGATCGAGGTAGAGGACAGCGCATGAAGGGTCACGGGCCGCTCGCCGGCATACGCGTAATCGAGATTGCCGGGATCGGCCCGGCCCCATTCTGCGGCATGCTGCTCGCCGATCTCGGCGCCGACGTCGTGGTCGTGGATCGCCCGGCACCAAGCCCCGACGCGATCGACTTAGGCAGCGCGTCGATCCTCGACCGGGGCAAGCGGTTCGTCCACCTCGACCTGAAACAGCCCGACAGCGTAGCGACCGTCCTCGACTTGATCGAGCACTGCGACGCTCTGATCGAAGGGATGCGCCCCGGGGTCATGGAACGGCTCGGTCTCGGGCCCGAACCGTGCCTGGCCCGCAATCCGGCGCTGGTGTTCGGGCGGATGACCGGTTGGGGACAGGACGGCCCGCTCGCGCAGGCGGCGGGTCACGACATCAACTACATCGCGCTGTCGGGGGCACTATGGTACGCGGGTCAACCCGGCTCGCCTCCGGTCGCGCCGCCCAGTTTGGTCGGCGACCTAGGCGGGGGCGCGCTCTATCTTGCAGTCGGTCTGCTCGCCGCCATTCTATCTGCGCGCGCGACCGGGCGTGGCCAGGTCGTGGATGCCGCGATCGTCGACGGAAGCGCGCACCTTATGAATCTGCTGCTCAGCTTGAAGGCGGCCGGGCATTTCGTCAGTGATCGAGGCCGCAGTATCCTGGATGGTCCGCACTGGTATGCGACCTATCGCTGCGCAGACGATCGGTTCGTATCGGTTGGATCGCTGGAACCCAGGTTCTATGCGCTGCTGCGCGAGAAACTCGGGCTCGGGGACGACCCCGATTTCACCGACGGCTACGATCCCGCGCGCTGGCCCGATCTCACGCGACGGTTCGAGGCGTTGTTCCGACAGCGTACGCGCGAGGAATGGTCGGCGCTACTGGAAGGGTCCGACGCCTGCTTTGCCCCGGTGCTCGATCCGGACGAGGCCGCATCGCACCCGCATATCGCCGCGAGACAGATCTATCGAAGTATCAATGGCGTTGCGCAAACTGTGCCGGCACCGCGTTTCTCGAAGACGCCGCCCGCCATTTCGAGCAGTCGTTCCGCCGACGCCCATCAGCCGGGGTCGATCGTTACCGAATGGCGAGGTTGTTAACAATAGCAGGCTGCGAGGCGGAAGTCGTCTAGAAGGTGCTATCAGCGCGGTAGCGCCAAGCGCGTCGAGGTCGCATTTCCGTCTTGCGGACCTGCTCATAAGCAGACACATCGACCGTTTCGTAATTGGACCGAGCAAGTTTGCAGCAATTGACAGCCGCACCACAGTGCGCCCAGACAGCTGAAAGGCGGATAAGCGACCTGTCTGCGCGCCGAGTGCCTGAACAGCCATCGGTTGCTGTCGCTGGCGGACGCCCGGGCGAAGATCGAGGCTTGGCGACGGGAGCATAACAAGAGCCGTCCTCACACGGCTCTTGGCTGGCCGACGCCAGTGGAATATGCTGCATCCGCTTGGGTTAACCCCGGCGAATGCAGGCCGGACGCTCGCATCACGCCCGGATGAAAACCGGGGACCGTCAAACACCGGATTTCAGGTTCGACGTCGATCTACACCCATCAATGAAAGGTGCGCCCGCCGTCGATCGCCAACGCAACCCCGGTGACGTAGGACGATTCCTCGCAGCTGAGATAGAGAATGCCATTCGCGACTTCCATCGGGTCCGCGCTGCGCCTGAGGGCATAGGGCGATGCCTCGGACTCGGCGAACTTCACATGTTCGGGTGAGAGCAGTCCAGTCACAACAGATCCTGGACAGATCACGTTTACGCGGATCTTTGGCGCCAATTCAAAGGCCAAGGCCTTTGACAGCGAAACTAGCCCACCTTTCGAAGCGACATAGGCCGACATGCCATTCAGCGTTGGCATCAACGCAGTCCCCGACGAGATGTTGACGATGGTCGGTTTGTCGCTGTTTCTCAGATGCGGGAGCGCGGCCTGGATGAGCGTGTAGGGACCAGTCAGATTGACGGCCAGGACCTCATCCCAATCCTCATCGGTAGCGTCCTCGATCAGCCTGAGGCGGTGGATCCCGGCGACATTGACGACGCCATCGAGGCCGTCCATTGCGACGACGGCGTCCGCGACGCATCGGATCACCGCCTTGCGATCCGCGATGTCCGCAGCGAATGCCACTGCAGACACCGCATCCGCCACCGCCTGCACGCCGTCAGCCGTACGGTCGATGAGCGCAAGCCTTGCGCCTTCCCGGGCGAACAGTTCGGCCGTCGCGCGTCCGATACCCGAGGCGGCCCCCGTGACGATGAAGCGCCGTCCAGCCAGCCGACCGCTCATGATCCGACACTCGCGGCGAGTGATGCGCCCTCGAAGACAGCGTCGAACAGCGGATGTATACTCGCAATTCCCATAGTGAAATGATTCCTTCTGGAGACGATCGACACCTATTACCCGGGTCTCTCGAATTGAACGCAGACACTGCCGCCTTCACCGTCGACACGTCACTAATCTTGAAGGGTGGCCCGTCCACCCTGAGATGCCATCTGCATCGTATCCATTCGCTATGG
>NZ_DASWTD010000231.1:0-9821 GCF_036402335.1 Sphingopyxis sp.
CGTGAGCCACGGATTCGATACCAAACGCCTCGACCGCATTCCGGCCTTCCTCGCCGCCAAATATGTCGACACCGGCCGCCTGCCGCATGCCGCGACGCTGGTATCGCGGCGCGGCGAGATCGCGCATCAATCGGTCATCGGCGAGGCGCGGCCCGGCGAAGCGCTGAAAGAGGATGCGATCTTCCGCATCGCAAGCATGACCAAGCCGGTCACGAGCATCGCCTTCATGATGCTGGTCGAGGAAGGCAAGGTCGCGCTGTCCGATCCGCTCGTTAAATTTTGCCCCGAGTTCAGGGACACCGGCGTCTTCGTCGCGGGCGGCGGCAATGTGCCGTTCCTGACGCGGCCGCCGACGCAGCCGATCCGCATGGTCGACCTGCTGCGCCACACGGCGGGGCTGACCTATGGTTTCCAGGAGCGCACGCCGGTCGACGCCGCCTATCGCAAGGCGCGGATCGATGATTTCGATGCCGACTATACGATGGACAGCTTCATCGCCGATCTGGCGAAGATCCCGCTGCAGTTCGACCCCGGCGCACACTGGAATTATTCGATGGCGACCGACGTGCTCGGCGCGGTGATCGAGCGGATCGAAGGCAAGCCCTTCGGCGCGGTTTTGCAGGAGCGGATTTTCGGCCCGCTCGGCATGGTCGATACGGGGTTCAAGGTCCCCGCCGACCAGCAGCACCGGCTGACCGATGCCTACGCCTTTCATCCCAAAGACAAGAAGCAGGATTTCGACGGTGGCGCGCGAAGCCGCTGGGCGAAGGACCGCAGCTTTCATTCGGGCGGCGGCGGGCTCGCCTCGACGCTCCACGATTATCATCGCTTCTGCCTGATGCTGCTCGGCGGCGGCAAGCTGGGCGACGTGCGGATCATCAGCCGCAAGACATTGGAGCTGATGACGTCAAACCATCTGCCCGGCGGCGGCGATTTGACGCAGCACAGCGTCGGCATTTTCAGCGAGGACGAGAATGCGGGGGTCGGCTTCGGCCTCGGCTTTGCGGTGACGCTCGACCCGGCGGCTGCGGGCATTCCGGGCTCGGCGGGCGACTATTATTGGGGCGGCATGTTCTCGACCGGCTTCTTCGTCGATCCGGTCGAGGAGATTTGCATGGTCTTCATGACGCAGCTCATGCCCTCTTCCACCTATCCCGTGCGGCGCGAGGTCAAGACATTGGTCCACGCCGCGATCGACGATTGAAAATGCAAACCTCTCTTCCCGTTCGTGTCGAGCGCAGTCGAGACACCCAGAAGGCATGCGCCGACGATGGGCATCTCGACTTCGCTCGATGCGAACGGGGTTTAGTTTAAGGAGTCTGAAATGTCCGAAGAAACCCCCGTCAGCGTCACGCTGGAGAAGGACGGCGACGTCGCCGTCATCATCGTCAACAACCCGCCGGTCAACGCGCTGAGCTGGCACGTCCGCCAGGGGCTCGAGGATAATTTCGGCGCCGCGCTGGCCGACGACAGCGTCAAGGCGATCGTGCTGCGCTGCGCCGGCGCGACCTTTATCGCGGGCGCCGACATCAGCGAATTCGGCAAGCCGCCGCGCGGCCCCGATTTCAACGCGGTGCTCAACAGCATCGAAGCGGCGTCGAAGCCGGTTGTTGCCGCGATCCACGGAACAGCCCTTGGGGGAGGTCTCGAAACCGCGCTCGTCTGTCATTACCGCGTCGCGGTGCCCTCGGCGAAACTCGGCGTTCCCGAAGTCAAGCTCGGCCTGCTCCCCGGCGCGGGCGGCACGCAGCGCCTGCCGCGCGTCGTCGGCGTCGAAGCCGCGGCGACGATGACCTCGACCGGCGACCCGCTGCCCGCGTCGAAGGCGAAGGAACTCGGCCTTGTCGACGAACTCGCGGGCGAGGACAGCCTCGCCGCCGATGCCATCGCCTTTGCGCGCGCGAAGATCGCCGACGGCCCGCGTCCGACGCGCGAACGCCCCGTGTTCGGCGACGTCGCGGTGATCGAACAGCTCAAGACCGCCAACGCCAAGCGCTGGCGCGGGTTCGAGGCGCCTTACGCCAACCTCGCCTGTGTCGAAGCGGCGACGCGCCTGCCCTTCGAGGAAGGCCTTGCCTTCGAGCGGCAGGAATTCATGAAGCTGATGTTCGGCAGCCAGTCGGCCGCGCAGCGCCACATCTTCTTCGCCGAGCGTCAGGCTGCGAAGATCGACGGGCTGCCCAAGGACACCCAGCTCCGCGATATCAAGAAGGTCGGCGTGATCGGCGCCGGCACGATGGGCGGCGGCATTTCGATGAACTTCCTCCAGAAGGGCATCCCGGTGACCATCGTCGAGATGCAGCAGGAAGCGCTCGACCGCGGCACCGGCGTGATCCGCAAGAATTACGACGCCTCGGCAGCCAAGGGTCGCTTCAAGCCCGAGCAGGTCGAGCAAATGATGGGCATCCTGACCCCGACGCTCAATCTCGACGATCTCGCCGACTGCGACCTGATCATCGAGGCGGTCTATGAGAATATGGACGTCAAGAAGGACATCTTCGGCAAGCTCGACAAGATCGCCAAGCCCGGCGCGATCCTCGCGTCGAACACCAGCTACCTCGATATCGACGAGATCGCGACCGCGACGAGCCGCCCCGGCGACGTGCTTGGCATGCATTTCTTCTCGCCCGCCAATGTGATGAAGCTGCTCGAAGTCGTGCGCGGCGACAAGACCGCGCCCGATGCCCTCGCCACCGCAATGGCGATCGGCAAGAAGATCGGCAAGGTCGCGGTGGTCGCGGGCGTCTGCGACGGCTTTATCGGCAACCGCATGCTCAAACCGCGTCAGGTCGAGGCGATGAACCTGCTCATGGAAGGCGCGACGCCGCAACAGATCGACAAGGTGCATGTCGAATTCGGCATGCCGATGGGGCCGTTCCAGATGAGCGACCTTGCCGGCGTCGACATCGGCTGGCACCGCGACCCGACGCGCATCGAAAGCATCCGCGACGCGCTCGCCGCGGTCGGCCGCTGGGGGCAGAAGACCGGCAAGGGCTTCTACGATTATGACGAGAAGCGCAATCCGTCGCCCAGCGCCGAAGTCGCCGAAATCATCGAGGATTTCCGCCAGCGGTCGAACAAGGCGAAGCGCGAGATCAGCGATCAGGAAATCATCGAGCGCACCCTCTATCCGATGGTCAACGAAGGCGCGCTGATCCTTTCCGAAGGCAAGGCGCAGCGCGCGTCGGATATCGATGTCGTGTGGATCTATGGCTATGGCTGGCCGGTCTATCGCGGTGGCCCGATGTTCTGGGCGGGGCTGGAAGGCACCGACAAGATCGTCGCGGCGCTGGAGAAACATGGTTTCGCCGTGGCGCCGCTGCTCAAGGAAAAGGCCGAGGCAAAGTCGGGCTTCTAAGCCTCTTCTCGCTTACCATGATCAGGCCGTCTGTCCCGGTACGGGGCAGGCGGCCTTTCTTTTGCCTCCGCGCCGCCGCAGGTACGACCGGAAACTTGCGATTCAGGGTTAAAGCGCTGGCAAGGCCCGCCGTTACGGCAGAGCATGAACGCCATGTCCGCCCTTGCCGTCCTGCTGCTTGCCGGAAGCGCGCCGGCTGCCGCGCCCGTCGCGGCGCCGCAGGTGACCGCCGTCGCCGTGGCGCGCGCGCGGATATTGGCGCCCGCCGAGGTACGGCGGGTTGATGGGCGGATCGAGGTCCGGACCGGCGAGCGCAAGGCGCCAGCACAGGTGCACCGCACCGAACGCCGCGACGGGGGCGAGACGGCGGATTTTTTCTAAGACCCGTCGCCGCAATCCGATTCCGACCGCAGGATAATCTCCATATTATCGTCACCCCGGACTTGATCCGGGGTCCATGACTTCGACACCGCCCATGGATCCCGGATCAAGTCCGGGATGACGAAAATGGGGAGTGGTCAGCCCTGCAGCGTCTTGATGATCGCCGAGAAGTCACGGCCGTCCTTGTCGGCCTCGACAAAGGCTTCATAGAGTTCGCGCGCTTTCGACCCCATCGGGACATCGGCGTCGACGCTCGCCGCCGCCTCCATCGCGAGGCGCAGATCCTTGAGCATCAGCGCCGCGGCGAACCCGCCTTTATAGTCATTGTCGGCGGGGGTGGTCGGGCCGACGCCCGGGAGCGGCGCATAGCTGGTCAGCGACCAGCACTGGCCCGAGCTGACCGAGGCGATGTCGAAGAATTTCTGCGGATCGAGCCCGAGCTTCTGGGCCAGCGCGAGCGTCTCGCACGTCGCGACCATCGAGGCGCCGAGGAGCATGTTGTTACAGATCTTTGCACCCTGCCCCGCACCCGCGTCGCCGGCGTGGATTACCGCCTTGCCCATCTTGGCGAGGATCGGTTCGGCGCGCGCGAAGCCTTCATCGGTGCCGCCGACCATGAAGGTCAGCGTGCCGGCGTTGGCAGCGGCTATGCCGCCCGACACCGGCGCGTCGACCGCGACGAGGCCCTTGGCGGTCGCGGCTTCGATGTTCGCGCGCGCGGTCGCGACGTCGATTGTCGAGCAGTCGAGCAGCAACGTGCCCGCCGCGGCGTTGGGGAACACCTCGCTTTCGTAGACCGAGGCGACATGCTTGCCCGCGGGGAGCATCGTCACGACGGCCTCGGCGCCGGTGACGGCTTCGGCGGCGGAAGCCGCGCGGGTGCAGCCCGCCTCAACGGCGCGCGCGAGCGCTTCCTCGCTAAGGTCGAAGGCGCGGACGTCGTGCCCCGCCTTCGCCAGATTCGCGGCCATGCCACCGCCCATATTGCCGAGCCCGATAAATGCGATTTTCATATCACCGACCCTTCCACACGCCTTCGCGCTTTTCGATGAAGGCGGCCATGCCTTCGGCCTTGTCCTCGGTTGCGGCGAGGATCTGGAACAGGCGGCGTTCGTAGATCAGCCCCTGGTCGAGCGTGGTTTCGAACGCAGCGTTGACCATATCCTTGTTCACCATCGCGGCCATCGGCGGCATCGCGGCGATCGTGGTCGCGGTCTTCACCGCTTCGTCGACCAGCGTCGCATGCTCGACGACGCGCGCGACGAGGCCCGAGCGCTCGGCTTCGGCGGCATCCATCATCCGGCCAGTCAGGCACATTTCCATCGCCTTCGCCTTGCCGACCGCGCGCGTCAGCCGCTGCGACCCGCCCATGCCGGGAGCGACGCCGAGCTTGATTTCGGGCTGGCCGAATTTCGCTTTGTCCGACGCGATGATGAAGTCGGCCATCATCGCGAGCTCGCAGCCGCCGCCGAGCGCGAAGCCGTTGACCGCCGCGATCCACGGCTTGCGCACCTTCTTCACGAAGTCGCTCGTCCATTTCGAGAAGAAATCTTCGAGGTAGAAATCGGCGGCGGGCTTGTCGGCCATTTCCTTGATGTCGGCGCCCGCTGCAAACGCCTTGTCGCCCGACCCGGTGAGCACGGCGCAGCGCTGGCTGTCGTCGGCTTCATACGCCGCAAAGGCCGCGATGAGGTCGTCGAGCACGCCCGAGTTCAGCGCATTCAGCGCCTGCGGGCGGTTGAGCGTCACCAGCGTGACGGCCCCGCGCGTTTCGACGAGGAGGGTTTCGTATGTCATTCAGCAATCTCCGGATACCGTCACCCCGGACTTGATCCGGGGTCCCGCTCTTCAACCTCGCAAAGCGGGATGCCGGATCAAGTCCGGCATGACGAAGGGGGCTAGGTCAGGTGAGCGGGGTCCATTTCTCATTCTCGGGCAAGGGCGCGAAGATCGCGTCGATCCAGTCGTCGGTGACCGCTTCGGGGGTCGGCGGGTCCCATTTCGGGCTGTTGTCCTTGTCGATGATCAGCGCACGCACGCCCTCGATGAAGTCGTGCATCCGGGCGACGCGGCTGCCGATCGCATATTCCTGCGTCATCTGCGCGGCGAAGTCGTGCATCTCGCCGCCTTCCTTGAGCTGGCGGAGCGCGACCTTGCAGGTTTGCGGGCTCTTGGTGCGCAGCGCATCGAGCTCCTTCGCCGCCCATTCGCCGCCATCGGTTTCGAGCGCGGCGAGGATATCTTCATAGGTGTCGCTGGCGAACAGGCGGTTGATCTTGTCGATCTGGTGCGTGATCGCAGCGGGTAGCGCGGTGACCGAGAGTTCACCAAGGATGCCGCCGATGCGGTCCGGATGCTGCGCGATCCGCGCCTTGGCCTCGGCGAGCTTCTCCGACGGCAGATAATGCGTCGCGAGGCCGAGTGCGAGGCATTCCGCCCCGTCGAGCCGCGCGCCGGTGAGCGCAAGATAAGCGCCGACGCGGCCTTCGAGCCGCGGCAAATACCAGCCGCCGCCGACATCGGGAAACAGCCCGATCCCCGTCTCGGGCATCGCGAAGCGCGTATGCTCGGTCGCGACGCGATATTTCGCGGGCTGCGAAATCCCGACCCCGCCGCCCATCGTGATACCGTCCATGAAGGCGACGACGGGCTTGGCATAGGTGAAGAGCAGATGGTTGAGGCGATATTCGGTGTGGAAAAAGAAGCGCGCTTCCTTGCCGTCCTTCGCGCCGCTTTCCGCCAGCATGCGAATATCCCCACCGGCGCAGAAGCCGCGGCCCTCGCTATGGTCGATGATCACCGCCTCGACCGCATCGTCACCCTGCCATTTGACGAGCGCGTCGATCATCGCTTCGCACATCGGCAGGTTGAGCGCGTGGATTGCCTTGGGGCGATTGAGCGAGATGCGGCCGACGCGGCCGTCGGTCGAGATCAAAACATCGTTTGTAGGTTCCGGGGTCATTGGCGCAGCAGGTCCCTTCCGACGATCATCCGCATCACCTGGTTGGTGCCCTCAAGGATCGAATGGACACGCAGGTCGCGCCAGAAACGTTCGATCGGATAGTCGCGCAGATAGCCGTAGCCGCCGAACAGCTGCAGCGCGTCGTTGACGATCTTGCTGCCGTTATCGGTCGCGAGCCGCTTCGCCATCGCCGAAAAGCGCGACTTGTCGGGGGCGTTCGCGGTGACTTTCGCCGCCGCCATATAGAGCAAAGCGCGCGACGCTTCGAGGTCGGTCGCCATGTCGGCGAGCATGAACTGGGTGTTCTGGAAATCGGCGATCGGCTGGCCGAATTGTTGGCGATCCTTGGTGTAGGCGATCGCTTCGTCGAGGCAGCGCTGCGCGCCGCCGAGCGAGCAGGCACCGATGTTGAGGCGGCCGCCGTCGAGCCCCGCCATCGCGAAGCGGAAACCGTCGCCCTCGGCGCCGACCAGATTCTCCACGGGCACGCGGCAATCCTCGAAAATCACCTGTGCGGTCGGCGAGGCATTCCAGCCGAGCTTTTTCTCGGGCGCGCCGAAGCTGAGACCCGGCGTGTCCTTTTCGATGACGAGGCAGCTGATCCCCTTCGACTTTTCCTCGCTGGTGCGGACCATGCAGACATAGATGTCGTTATAGCCGGCGCCCGAGATGAACTGCTTCGTGCCGTTCAGCACATAATGGTCGCCATCCTTCTTCGCGGTCGTCTTCAAGGCCGCGGCGTCGGACCCCGAACCGGGTTCGGTCAGGCAATAGCTCGCGATCTTCTCCATGCTGACGAGGCCCGGCAGGAAACGTTCCTTGATCTCGGCGCCGCCGAAGCGGTCGATCATCCAGGTCGCCATATTGTGGATCGAGACATAGGCGGATGTAGCGGGGCAGCCATAGGCCATCGCCTCCATGATCAGCGCCGCCTCCAATCGGCCGAGCCCGATGCCGCCCGATTCCTCGGCGACGTAGATCGCACCGAACCCCAGCTCGCCCGCCGCCTTCCACACGTCGACGGGATAATGGCTTTTCTCGTCCCATTCGGCCGCGAAGGGCGTGATGCGGTCGGCGGTGAATTTGCGCGCCATGTCCTGGATGGCGAGCTGGTCGTCGGTAAGCTGGAACTGGTCGGTCATGGTCATTTCTCGATGATGGCTTCGGCTTCGATTTCGACTTTCCATTCGGGGCGGATCAGCGCGGGCACAACCAGCATCGTCGATGCCGGACGCACATTTTTGAATGCCGATCCGTGCGCGCGCCCAACGAGATCGGCGTCGGCGGCGTCGGTGATGTACATCCGCGTGCGCACGACATCGGCATAGCTGCCGCCGAGCGCTTCGAGCGCTTCGCCGATGATTGCGATGCAGCGCGCCGCCTGTGCTCCGGCGTCGCCGGGAGTCGAGCTGCCATCGGGTTCGATCGGCGCGCAGCCCGCAACGTCGATGCGGTTCCCCACCCGAACCGCCCGGCTGTAGCCGTACACCGGTTCGAACGGGGACGCCGAGCTGTGATTACGCCGCGCCGGATCAGCCACAGGTGACCTGCGTGATCTTGTAGGCGTCGTCGTACATGACATTCACGCGGTCAACGCGATAGTCCATCGTCATCGCCGAGCGCGGCGGCCCCCAGCGCAGCGTGCGCGCGCCGGCGGCTTTCAGGATCGCACCACCGAGGTCGGGGGTCGCGGTCTGGCCGACATAGGACTGCACCGCGTCAGCCTTGCAGGTCATTTCGGCCTCGGGCGGGGTCGGGGTCGATTCGACGGGCGGCCGCTCTTGCGTACAGGCGGCAAGCGGCAGAACGGCGGCAATTGCCAGGATGCGAATGTCCATCGTGAGTCTCCCTTTCAAAAAGCCGTCATCCGGCGCAGCGCGTATAGCGCATTGGACCGGCGGCGGCACCCTCGCCGGAGTCGCGACGGATCAGTGTTTTGCCGCCGTCGGCGAGGTCGAGCTGCATCCGGCGATCCCATTCGACGCCTTCGCCGCTGAATTTATAATCGGCGACGATGCGGTTCGCATCGGACGACGCAACGCGCGCGAGTTCGCCGTGCGATTCGTAAAAGCGCAGGTTCGTCGCATCAATCGTCAGCGCGGTGAGGTCGGTGCCCTTCTTTGCCGTACAGTCGGCGACCTTGAGCGCCCAGCGGCCGCGGATTGCGGACGGGATCGCCTTGCCGTCACCGGCGGTCGGGGTTTCGGGCTTGGCAGGGGTTTCCTCGGCGGCATCGGGCAGATCCGCATCGACCGCCGGTTCCGGCGTTCCGGGAGGCGATTGGCGCTCGGCCTTTTGCAGCGGCGAGATCGCCGCGCTGTCTTCGGGCTGCGACTTGTCTTCGCCGCCGCTGCACGCGGCGAGCAGCAGCAATCCGGCGGGAAGCATCAGGCGGGTCATCGGCAATCTCCTTCGAAAGGAGAATGCCCGGTGCGGCGTGCGGGTTTCATGGCGGCGCGTCATTCGCCGAGCACCTTTTCACGGAATGCCGCGGTCGCAAGGTCGGTCTGGTTATAACGATACCAGCGCGGCGCGGGGACGCCCGCAGCCCAGGCGAGCGCCTCGGTCAGCGTGCCCTGCGCCGACGGCACGTCGGGCATTTCCCTGCCGATCGGATCGGCATAGGCGGTATCCGCGCTGACCACGGTCCAGCCAGCCTTGCGCAATGCGCGAACGAGGTCGCCGATGTGGAGCGCCGCAAGGTCGGTTTCGTGAAGGAGCATCACCTGCACCGGCTGGCGGCCGGTGACGCGCTGCATCATCGCGTCAGCGAAGTCGGCCGCCGCGACATGCCATGTGACATAGAGATTGCCGAGCGCCTTGCGGTCGACCGTCTTCCCCGCCTGCACCGCCTCGCGCGTCAGGCTTTCGAGGTGCCAGTCCGACGATTCTGCGGTGACATAACCGTTGCGCAGCCCGCGCGCGGCGAGCCCGGCACGCAGTGCATCGCGCTTTACCTTGTCCGTGCCGCCCTCGTCGAGGAAGGGAAAGCGAAACCACGGGCGATAGCCGGGGCGGCCCTTGAGCCACATCTCGGCCTTGTCGATATCGGCGAGATAGGCCTCGGCGCTCGTCGCGTTCAGATGCGGGTGGCTGAAGCTGTGGTTGGCAAGGACATGC
>NZ_DASWTD010000232.1:0-4097 GCF_036402335.1 Sphingopyxis sp.
GATCGAGCCCGCACGCCAGCGAAAGCGGCATTGGATTTCGGGCACTGCAGCTTGGGCATAAAGATGTGCGAGCAGCCATTCGCTCTCCTTTGCCGACACGCCTTCGATATGGCTGGTGAAGGCGGTATTGACGTACAGTGCCTGCTCGCCGGTTTCGGGGTGGGTGCGCACCACCGGATGGAGCTGCGGCGGATACTGCTCGTGCAGCTCCTCGACGCTCTTGCCCAGCCTTCGCGCAAAGACCCGCGCGATATCGTGCACGGCGCTCAGCGAGCGGCACCAGTCCTGCATCGCGGGCGACAGGCCGCGGAACGCTGCCGCCATGTCGGCGAACAGCGTGTCGCCGCCGACTTCGGGCACCTCGATCGCGCGCAGGATCGATCCCAGCGACGGTTCGGCGCGCCAGGTGACATCCGAATGCCATTCATTCTCGCGCCCGCGCGAATCGGGCCCGTGCGCGATATGCAGCACTTCGGGGTTCGGCTGGTCTTTCGGCGTCGCGGGGTGGATCTCGAGCGGGCCGAACCGCCGTGCAAAAGCGATATGCTGCTCGGCGGTGATGAACTGGTCGCGAAAGAAGATCACCTTGTGCACAAGCAGCGCGGCGCGGATTTCGGCAATCGTCGTGTCGTCCTGCGTTTCACTCAGGTCGATTCCCGAAATCTCCGCGCCGATCGACGGTGTCAACGGTGCGACCTTCACGCGCTCGAAAATGCGTTGCGATGCAACAAGGGCCATGGCCTCCGCTCCTGCTATTTTCTTGTCGGAGCATGAGAAAGCCATGGCGGCGGCGAGTCAAGCGGCGGTGACGATTAACCCACGATCTCCGCGGTCGCGGCGCGCTCGATCGCAGGCCGCCAATGCGGCCGGACGGGTAGCAGGAATATCTCCGACAGGACGCGCTCGATCTCGTCGGCGGTGAGGTAGCGCCGATCGCTGCGCCCGTCGACAAGCCGCGTCGTCAAACGGTTGTCGCGAAGCCCGTAGCGCGCCTCGGCGGTCGTCCGCGCCGCGATCAGTTGATGCCGGAAATGCGAATCCGGATGCGCCGAGGTGTACCAGTTGCCGAGCTCATAATCGATTGCGGGCGGCGGCACCGAATCGAGCCGGTACAGCGTCCGCCACTCAGCCTCGATCAACGCCGCAACCTGCCACACATCGCCGTGCCGCACGATACGATAGCTTTCGTGCCGCGTCGGCTGCGCCTCTTCGCTATCCATCGCAAGCGGCTGCGGCGGCACCGCTGCACCGAAGCCGACGTCGGCGAGCCACGGCCGGCCGGCCAGCATCACCCGCACCACCATATGCGTGCGCGGCGTCGGTGGCGCATCGTCGGGCAGCATCCAGCGCACGCGGCCCAGCAGCCCCTCGGCCTCGAACCCGATCGCCTGCAGCACGCGCAGGAACAGGCCGTTCTGCTCGAAACAATAGCCGCCGCGGCGTCCGCCGATCAGCTTGGCGTCGACCGCGTCGGCGCCGATGTCGATCGCCGCGCCGGTCAGCGCATCGATTGCCTCGAAGGGAATGGCCGCGATATGGGCCGCCTGAAGCGCCGCGAGGACATCGAGCGTCGGCGCCACCGGTCCCTTGTAGCCGATCCGCGCGAGATAACGCGGCAACAGGCCGGCTTCGGGCGCATCGTCGCTCGCATCGACGGGGTCGGACGGGGTGGCAGCGGGATAGTGCAGCATCGGCAGGGGCTCCGTTCGCGAATCATCGGTCCCGACCTTATGAAAGCTCAACCGCAGTTAAGGTCAAGCGCGGATCAATCGGCCCGGCGCCGCTTCCAGTCGAGCGGCACCGCGATGCGAGTATCCCAGCTGCCGTTCCAGTCGGGCTTCAGCCCGCTGCGCGCCAGCGTTGCGACGATTTCGCGCCCGACCGCCAGCGCCGCGTCCTCGCCCTCTTCAACCGCGCCATAGTTGAGATAGAGGCCGTGGCCCTCGGCCGCCGATTCGCTGTCCTGCATGTGATAAAAACCATAACCGCGCACCGGTTGGCCCGCATCGCGGGCTTCGCCGATCTCGTCCCAGATTTCGGCCGAGCCGCACGTCCCGCAACAGGTGAAATTCTGACGCGCGACGATCCCCGCATCGTCGAGCGCGGCAAAGGCCGCGTCGAGCCGGTCGCAGTCGGTGATCGCAGGCCAGCCGAGTTCGGCCTTGCGGTGTGCCGCCAGTTCCCCGTCGACCAGAGCGGGAACGATCGCGCGCACGGCGCCGGAATCATATCCGTCTTCGAGCATTTCGATCGCCGACCCGATCAACCGCTCGCGATCGTCGAACCCCGTGCGCACGGCGCGGCGCACGATGTCGCGTGCTTCTTCCGCCATCGCTTCCGGATCGGCAGGCGGCGGCGCCGGCGACGGGGCAGCGTGCGGCACGATCACCGGCGCGGGAACGCGGCCGGGATCGCGTGGCGCCACGGGGTTCGAGCGCCCCGCACCGAAAAGGCGCGACAGAAATTGCCGGAACGGCGACTGGGGCATGATCCTCTCCCACGATGGTCCTTGCCGTTTCTAGCCCGGCGCACGGGCGATGCCACATCTATTCGCGCGGCCGACGCCGGCGAGTTGCCTGTGGGCGCCGGGATGATATGCAGCTGTCAGGATGCGCCGGACGACCGGCGCCGGGAAAGGCCTGAACCCATGCGAAATTATGGTGCCGCCGCCGTCGCCGCGATGCTGATTCTCTTGCCGGTGCCCGCGAGTGCGGAGGATGGTGTGGCCGGCCTCCGCGCTTTTGCCGACGCCTTCGACGCCGCGCAGATCGCGCAGGACCGTGCCGCGCTCGAACGCATGGTCGCCGACGACCTCGTCTTCATCGACGGCAGCGGCAAGCGCTACGGCAAGGCGTTCTTCATCGACGGCTGGACAGGAGCCGGAGACGATTACGACCCGGTGGCATTACAGGATCGCGTCATCCTGCCGCTCGGCAAGGATGCCGGCCTCGCAAGCGCCGAGACGATCCTATCGGGCCGCTCGGCCGGCAAGCCTTTTCGCGTCCGTATCCGCTTCACCGACATCTTCCGGCGCAGCGGCGATAGGTGGCAGGCGACCTATATCCATGTCACGAGAATGGCGATCGATGACCCACCCGCGCCCTGAGCATCGGAGCATGCCGTATCGTTGACCGGCCGCGGTCGCGAGCCCATGGCCCTTTGCCCGAATTGCGCTAAGCTTTGAAATATGGCCGGCAATTTGCGGGGCCATGCGCAGGGGGTGAGCATGCCCGACGAGCCATTCATTCCGTCCGAAAACGCGCCGCAAGGCGATCCGCCGCAGATGCTTTCTCCGCCGCTTGACGATGGCGCGCCAACCGAATTCGCCGATGCATCGCGGCTGTTCGCAGCGTTGAAAGGCGACTGGACGCTCGACATGGTCGATTCGATCATTCCGGGGTCGGACGGGATGATCGTCGAACAGGATATCCTGCTCAAGATGGAGGACGACGGCAGCTTCATCGCCGCCGCCCCCGCGATCGTCGCACGCGTCGCCAATTCGGCGATTCCCGACCTCGCGGTCGCGATCAGAATAGCGGTCGAAGGCCAGCTTTCGGCGCTTCCCGAACTGACGCCGGAAGGCATTGCGATTCGGATCGACGATGTCAAAGTGCTGGAAAGCCAGTACACGATCGCCGGCGATGGTTTGGCTACCGGTACCGGCAAGGGCGCCGATATCTCGATCGTCGTCGCGCCGCTGATCGACGAGCTCATCACCAAGATCGTCGGCGCTGGCTTTCTCGACTATTGCTCGAACGGCGACGACCAGGTCCTGACCTTCACCACCGGCCCCGATTTCAAGCAAGTCTTCAAGCGCCCGGCGCCGTTCGCGCGTATGCATTCGCTGAAATTTCTGAACAGCCTCGTCATGCACCGGAATGTCCCAGCGTTCGGCGACGAACTCGACTGGAACAAGATCGGACTGCGCAAGGCAGGCGCGATGATCGCGAATGCCGAGCCGCACTGGTCGGCAACAAGCAACCATCCCGCGCTCTATCTGCGCGGCGAAACCGTGACCGTCGAAGTCGAGATCGAACTGAAGGGAGGAACCCGGTTCAAACTGTTCGGCATCGACCCCGGCCGCTGGGATCCAGTGA
>NZ_DASWTD010000233.1:0-1513 GCF_036402335.1 Sphingopyxis sp.
GGATTGGTGGGACGCCGCATATGGCTTGATCGCGAGCCCGAAGCCCTGCCGCTGCAGGACGACAAGGCACGGCTGCTCTGGCGCAACTGGTCGGGAACAGAATATGCCTACCCCGCAACCCGCGCGGCGCCGCGCAGCGAGGGCGAGCTCGTCGCAGTGCTCAAAACCGCCGCGACACCCATCCGTCCGGTCGGTTCGGGCCACAGCTTCACCGCGCTGGTGCCGACATCGGGCACATTGCTCACGCTCGACGGGCTGAGCGGGCTTGTCGGGCATGACGCGGCGACCAGCCAGGCGACCATACGCGGCGGCACGCGGCTCGGCGCGCTGGGGCCCGCGCTTTCGGCAATCGGCCAGGAAATGTCCAACCTGCCCGATATCAACAAGCAATCGCTCGCCGGCGCGATCGCGACAGGCACGCACGGCACCGGGCGCGGCATCCGCGCGCTGCACGGCGATGTCGTCGCATTGAGGCTGGCCACGCCCTCGGGCGAGCTGATCGACTGCGACGCCATGACGAATCCCGAGATATTCAACGCCGCACGCGTCGGTCTCGGCGCTTTCGGCGTCGTGACGCAGGTGACGCTGCAGAACCGCCCGCTCAAGCGCATCCTCAAGCGATCCTGGCTCCTGCCGACCGATGAGGTGCTGGCGAGCTGGCCTGCGCTTCGCCAGCAGCATCGCAATGTGGAGTTCCTCGTGCTGCCCTTTACCGGCTATGCGGTGGTGATCACGCACGACGAAACCGACCGGCCGGTGAAGCCGCGTGGCCCCGATCGCGACACCGAGACGCTGATGGGGCTGAAACGCCTGCGCGACGTGTTCGAGTTCGCATCGCCGCTGCGCATCGCGGCGGCCAGGGAGGCTCTGAAGGACATCCCGCCCGAGGAAATGGTCGACGACGGCTGGAAGCTGCTCTCCAACGAACGCCCGGTGCGCTTCAAGGAAACCGAATACCATCTGCCGATCGACGCGCAGATCCCGGCGCTGCGGGAGATCCTCGAGACAATCGAGACGCATCGACCCGACGTCTTCTTTCCGATCGAGGCGCGCGTGATCGCGGCCGACGATGCCTGGCTTTCGCCCTTTTACGGCCGCGAGACCGGATCGATCGCGGTCCACGCATATTACAAGGACGATCATGACTTCTTCTTCAGCCTGATCGAGCCGATATTCCGCCGCCATGAAGGTCGCCCGCACTGGGGCAAGCTCCACAGCCTCAAGACGCGCGACCTGGCGGCGCTCTATCCACGCTGGCGCGAGGCCCAGGAGGTGCGGCGCGCGCTCGACCCGGAGGGACGGATGCTCAACGATCATCTGAAGCGGATTCTTGTCGATGCCGGCTGATCGACCCAAGCGCCGCTGGAGCCGCCGCGCGGCGATGATCGGCGGCGGTGCGGCGCTCATCGGCGGCGTGGGGCTGCTCGCATCCCGAAAACCCGATCGCGGCGGCGCACATGATGCCTATTTCACCGCATTGTCCGCGGCGCTTCGCGAGGCCGGCATCGCGCAC
>NZ_DASWTD010000234.1:0-6342 GCF_036402335.1 Sphingopyxis sp.
GGGCTTAATGCCGCACGCCCCTCCGGACATAGCGGCATCGGCACGACGCTGTCTGCCAACGCGCTCGCCATCACCGCGATGGATACGATGCTGTCCGACGTCATCACGCTCGAAGCCTACGACCATATGCTGCGCGGCGCCGCGCGGCTTGTGTCCGGTCTGGAGAATGAAATCGCCGCCGCCGGTCTCGACTGGCATGTGACGCAGGTCGGCGCCCGGGTCGAATTCCTCACCTGCCCCATCCCGCCCCGCAACGGCGGCGAGGCGAAGGCGGCGCTGCATTCCGAACTCGAAGCAGCGATCCACCTGTTCCTCGCGAACCGCGGGATTTTGCTGGCGCCGTTCCACAATATGATGTTGGTGAGCCCCGTTACCGGCGCCGACCAGATCGACCGGCTGGTCGGCGCCTTTGCCGACTGCGTGCGTGCTTTGAAGGAGTGAGGGGCGATGTCGAAGTCATCGGGCGTGATCGCGCCGCGTTCGGAAGCGGAGGCTTTTTTCAAGGCCAATCCCGACGTCGACTCGATCGAGATGATCTACACCGACTTCGGCGGCGTGCCGCGCGGCAAGCGGCTGCGCCAGCATGAGGTACTCGCCGTGTACGAAAGCGGCCGCATGTTTCCCGGCTCGATCACCGTCGTCGACATCACCGGGCAGGACACCGTTGAAACTGGCCTCGTCTGGGAGGATGGCGACGCCGACCGCTCGATGAAGCCGATCCCCGGCACGCTCGTCCGCACCCCATGGGGCGGCGAGACGGCCGCGCAATTCCTCGTCGACTTCTACGAGCTCGACGGCACCCCGCACGACCTCGACCCGCGCCATGTGCTCGGCGGCGTCATCGACCGTTTCACCGCTGACGGCCTGACCCCCGTGCTCGCGGTCGAGCTCGAATTCTATCTTGTCGACCCGCGCCGCGCCCGCGATGGCGCCATCCGGCCCGCACGCCCCGGCTACAGCCGCGATACGCCGCGCAATGTCGAGGTCTATGGCCTCCGCGAACTCGACGATTTCCGCCCCTTCTTCGACGCGCTTTACGCCGCGACCGACGTGCAGGACTTGCCGCTTGAAAGCGCGATCTCCGAGTTCGCGCCGGGCCAGTTCGAGCTGACCCTCCGCCACAAGCCCGACGCGCTGCGCGCCTGCGACGATGCGATCATGTACAAGCGCCTCGTCAAGGCGATCGCCCAGCAACAGGGGCTGGAGGCCACCTTCATGGCCAAGCCCTTCGCCGACCAGGCGGGCAGCGGCATGCATATCCACGTCTCGATCAACGATGGCGATACCAATATCTTCGCCAGCGACGATCCCGAAGGCACGCCCGCACTCCGCCATGCAATCGGCGGCATGATCGACACCGTCGGCGATGCCTTCGCGATCTTCGCCCCGCACGCCAACAGCTACCGCCGGTTCAAGGCGAACAGCTATGCGCCGGTCGCGCCGACGTGGGGCGTCAACAACCGCACCGTCTCCTTCCGCATCCCCGCTGGTCCGCCGCCGAGCCGTCATGTCGAGCACCGCGCCTGCGGTGCGGACGCCAACCCCTATCTTGCGGTCGCTGCGGTCCTCGCGGGCATGCACCACGGCATGACGAACAAGGCCGACCCCGGCGTTGCGGTGGTCGGCAACGGCTATGACCGCGACAATAGCGGCGATGACAAGCCGCCATCGAACTGGTTCGCCGCCGTCGACCGTTTTCACGACTCGAAACTGATGCGCGACTATCTCGGCGCCCGCTTTGTCGACATGTTCAGCATCGTGAAACGCGTCGAACAGGACCGCTATTTTGGCGTCGTTCCGACGCTCGATTATGACTGGTACCTGCGCAACGCATGAAAGTTTCAAGGATTCCCGGCGTGGCGCAAAATAACCTCTTTCCAAGCCGGGTTTATTGAGTCAGCTTGGCGTCACAAAACAGGGAGGCTGCACATGGATCCGATCGAACTGATCAAGCAAACCCGCGGGCGTCGCTCGCTTCTGCAGGCGATGGGAGTCGCGGCAATCGGGATCAGCTTCGGCGGCCTCGCCGCGTGCAGCAAGGGCGAAGGCAAGAAGCTCGCGAACGGCGAGGAAGCCAAGCTCAACTTCTACAACTGGGACACCTATATCGGCGAGACGACGCTCGACGATTTCAAGGAAGCCAGCGGCGTCGAGGTCACGATGGACCTCTTCGACAGCAACGACGTCCTGTTCGCCAAGTTCAAGGCCGGCAACCCCGGCTATGACGTCATCGTGCCGTCGAACGACTTTGTCGAGCGCATGGCGCGGGCCGATATGCTGCAACCGCTCGACCACAAGCAAATTCCGAACCTCAAGAATATCGACCCGACCTTCATCGACGTCGACTATGACAAGGACCGCAAATTTTCGATGCCCTACACCTGGCTGACGCTCGGCATCGGGTACCGCAAATCAAAGGTGAAAACGAAACCCGACAGCTGGAAAGTGCTGTTCGACAGCCCCGAATATGCCGGCCGTATCTCGTGGCTGTCCGAAGCCGGCGACATGTTCCGCCTTTACGGCAAATATCTGGGCAAATCGGTCAATGCGCTGACCCCGGCCGACATCGCGACGATCGAGGCGATGATGATCAAGCAGAAACCCAGCGTGAAGAATTTCCACGTCGACGACGGGCAGGACCTGCTCCTGAAAGGCGATGTCGACCTGGTGCTCGAATATAATGGCGACATTGCGCAGGTCATGATCGAGGACAAGGATATCGACTTCATCGTTCCCAAGGAGGGCAGCCAGCTCAATTCGGACAATCTGTGCATCCCCAAGGGCGCACCGCATCCGAAGAATGCCCATGCCTTCATCAACTATCTGCTCGACGCCGAAGTCGACAAGAAGATCACCGAAACGATCCTGTTCCCGACGCCGAACAATGCGGCAAAGGCGCTGATGCCCGACAGCTACAAGAACAACCCGGTGATCTTCCCGCCCGCCGACGTGCTGGCGAAGTGCGAATATGCCAAGTTCAATCCGGAATTGCAGCCGTTGTTCGAAGAAGCCTTCACGCGAGTGCGGGCGGCATAGGAAAACGGGAGGCGCGTGGGGGTGGCCGAACAGGACTGGAAAACGAACAAGACGACCTTTTTTGCGGTGTCCTTGCCGACGCTGTTCTGGGTCGTCGTCTTCTTTGTCATCCCCATGGCCATCGTCTGGCTCTACAGCTTTGGCGAGAACAAGGGGCTGACCGAGATCACAATCTCGGGCACGCTCGACAATTACAAGCGCGCGACCGAGTGGCTCTATCTCACCATCTTCGGCAAGAGTTTCGCGGTCGCGGCGCTCGTCACGCTGATCTGCCTGATCATCGGCTTTCCCGTCGCGATGGCGATCACCTTTGCCAGCGAGAAATGGCGGCCGTGGCTGCTCCTCGGCATCATGCTGCCCTTCTGGACCAACCTGCTCATCCGTACCTACGCGCTGATGATGCTGCTCGGCACGCAAGGCTATGCGAACAAGGGCCTCGGCGCGCTGTGGGAGGGGACGAGCTGGCTCAAGACGCTCGTCGGGCTCCAGCCGCTTCCGACATGGGAACCGGTACAGCTGCTCTTCAACAATTTCGCGGTCGTGTTCGGGCTCGTCTATGTCCACCTGCCCTTCATGGTCCTGCCGCTCTACGCGGCGCTCGACCGGCTCGACCGCAGCCTGATCGAGGCCAGCCTCGACCTCGGCGCCGGCCATTTCCGCACGATCATGCGGATCGTCGTCCCGCTCGCTGCACCGGGCATCATCGCCGGGGTGATGATCACGCTGATCCCCGCGCTCGGCGCCTATCTCACCCCCGACCTGATGGGGGGGACCGACAGTCAGATGATCGCCAACGTCATCGAACGGCAGTTCAAGAAGGCGAATGACTGGCCCTTCGGCGCCGCGCTCTCCTTCCTCCTCATCTATGCGATGTTCATCCTCATCGCACTGCAATCGATGCGCAAGAGAGTGCCGGAGCTTCACTGATGGCGCTATTCGCCCGCACCCCGATCGCACCGCTCGAATATAGCCGCACGCTGTGGATGCGCCTTTGGGTCGGCACGGTGATGGTGTTCCTTTACGCACCGCTCGTCGTGCTGATGATCTTCAGCTTCAACGACAGCAAGCGCAACGTCGTATGGCGCGGCTTCACAACCAAATATTACGAGAAGGCGCTCGGCAACGACCAGCTGATCGAGGCACTCGTGAATTCGCTGACGATCGCCGCACTCGCCACGGTGGTCAGCCTCGTCCTCGGCGCGGTCGCGGCGGTGATGCTCTGGCGTTTCCGCTTTCCGCTGAAAGGCGCGATCGACGGCACGATCTCGCTGCCGATCATCGTCCCCGAAATCTGCCTCGGCGTCGCCTTCCTGATGTTCTTTTCGCGGCTCGACTGGCCGACCGACCTCGTCTGGCCCTTCAACCTCGGTGCGATCACCATCGCGCATATCACCTTCTGCTTCCCCTTCGTGACGATGGTCGTGCGATCGCGCCTCGCGAACTTCAATCGCGAGCAGGAGGAAGCGGCGAAGGATCTCGGCGCCAGCGAGTGGCAGGTGTTTCGCGATGTGCTGATCCCGCATATCAAGCCCGCATTGATCGCCGGCGCGTTGCTCTCGTTCACATTGAGCCTCGACGATTTCGTCATCACCTATTTCACCAGCGGCCCCGACACGATCACCTTCCCGGTGAAGGTCTATTCGATGGTCCGTTTCTCGGTAACGCCCGAGGTCAACGCGGCTTCTACCCTGCTCATCATCCTCACCGTCGTCCTGACCTTCGTCGCGCTCAAGCTTCAGGGCGTGAAAGCCATTGCGGAGACGCATTGATGCGACCTCTCTTTTCCGCTCGAGACCTTATCCGTCGCCCCCGCGAAGGCGGGGGCCGCTGGCGGCCTTGTACCTCGCCACCGGATCAGACCGATAGCGGCCCCCGCCTTCGCGGGGGCGACGGGATAATCAGGACCATAATATGACCGACACCGCACGCCCGATCATCCAGATCCAGAATGTCTCGAAACGCTTCGGCAGGGTGACCGCGGTCGACAATGTCAGCCTCGACATCAACGCGGGTGAATTCTTCGTGCTGCTCGGCCCGTCGGGCTGCGGCAAGACGACGCTGCTGCGGATGATCGCCGGGTTCGAACTGCCGACCGAAGGCAAGGTCCTGATCGACGGACAGGATATGGCGGGCATTCCGCCGAACAAGCGCCCGGTCAATATGGTGTTCCAGAGCTACGCGGTGTTTCCGCACATGAGCGTCGCCGACAATGTCGCCTATGGCCTGAAGATCGCCGGCGTGAAGGGCGGCGAGGTCAGGGACCGCGTCGCCGAGGCGCTCGAACTCGTCAAGCTCGGCGGCTTCGAAAGCCGCATGCCCGACCAGATGTCGGGCGGCCAGCGCCAGCGCGTCGCGCTCGCGCGCAGTCTCGTCATGCGCCCGAAGGTCCTGCTGCTCGACGAGCCGCTGTCGGCACTTGACGCCAAGTTGCGCGCGCAGATGCAGTTCGAACTCAGCGAACTTCAGGAAAAGGTCGGCATCACCTTCGTTACCGTGACCCACGATCAGGACGAAGCGCTGTCGATGGCGTGCCGCATCGGCGTCATCAACAAGGGCGAAGTGGCGCAACTCGCGACCCCGTCGGATCTCTACGAATATCCCGCGAACCGTTTCGTCGCCGATTTTGTCGGGTCGGTGAACATCTTCGAGGGCAAGCTGACCCTCGACGAACCTGACAAGGCGGCAGTCGATTGCCCGGGACTCGGAAAGGTCTATCTGAATCACGGCGTCACTGGTCCGCACGGTGCCGATGTCTGGGTCGCGCTGCGGCCCGAGAAAATCTATCTCCACGTCCCCGGCGAGGGCAAGGCGGTCAAGGCGGCCGCGCAGGACGCCCCCGATGGCTACAATTTCGCGCGCGGCAAGATCAAGGGTATGAGCTACCTCGGCGACATCACGCTATTCGAGATCGAACTGGAAACCGGCGCGCGCATCCGTGTGTCGCGCCCGAACCTGTCGCGCCACGATCAGGAGGACTTCACCTGGGACGACAAGGTGAGCATGCACTGGCGCGCCGATAGCCCGGTGGTGCTACTCAGCTAACGCCTCGGCAGAATAAGCGCTTTCCTACATTATTTCGGTGTGAGAGCCTTTGGCATGGCTCTTTCAATCGTCCGATATTCCCCGCGCGTCGGCCATCGGCTTAAAGCGACAAAGGAGACATTTGCGACGCGCACGTCCCTATCCTTTTTCGCCTTAAGGCCACAAAGGACACAATTTCGAAACGCGCATGCGGGGCTTTTGTGGCTTTAAGAAGCTGCCGCTCGTGTACCCCGGCGAAAGCCGGGCCCCATAGGGTCAGCAAAT
>NZ_DASWTD010000235.1:0-2761 GCF_036402335.1 Sphingopyxis sp.
AGCCAGAAGCAGGCCGACTATATCGGCGTGCCGGTCGAGGGCCCGTTCAAGCCCGACCATTACCGCTATTGATTTCGAAGAGGCGGGCGGACGCGCCCGCCTCTTCGTCGTCATCGCGAGCCCTTCGGCTGCCTGGCGCTCAGGGCTCGGAATGACGAAAACTGTGGACGGTGAGCCCATCGGATGATCGGGCGCGGTGACCGGCAGTGACACGCGATTGAAACATGCTGATATCGCCTATAGGGCAGGCGGTCATGATCGCGGCGCGGGCAACAGAAAAGCGGAAGCATAGAGCGGGATGAGCGGATCGCTTTCCCCGGCGCTACTGTTCGCGCTCGGCCTGTTCGCGGCGCTCTGGCTGCTCGCCGGATTGTGGGCGACCGTGCGCGGGATCGCGATGCAGCGACGCTCGGCGTTCGTCGCGGGGCAGGCCGAACGGCTCGCGAGCCTTGTCGAGGCGTCGCCCCAGCTTCCCGTCATCGTCCGTGCCGACTGGCGGATCGAAGCGAGCGAGCGGCTCGGCCGCTGGCTGGGGCTCGACCGGGGGCCGCGCAATTTCGACGAGCTGCGCGGACTCGACAGCGGGCTCGATGCGCAAGGTCATGACGCATTGCGTCAGGCGATCCTCGGCGCGCAGCGTGGTGCCAAGCCTTTTGTCCTCAGCCTGAAGCCCGAAGCGAGCAACCGGACGATCATCGTCCATGGCGCCGCGGCACCCAATGCGGTCGGCGGGCCGGGAAGCGTGCTGTTGTGGCTGAGCGACGCAACCGACGGCCAGCACGCGCTGGCGCACGCGCGCAGCGAACGCGACGAGGCGATGGCGGCATTTGAGGCCCTGTCGGGGCTGATCGAGGCGGCGCCGTTTCCGATGTGGTTTCGCGACACCGACCTCCATCTCGCGCTGGTCAACGGCGCCTATGTCCGCGCGGTCGAGGCGAAGAGCGCGGCCGCGGTGATCGATGCCGGGATCGAACTGTGCGAAACCGTCGCGGGGGTCAGCGCCGCCGAGGCGGCCGACGAAGCGCGCATTGCCGGATCGGCACAGGTTCGCACGATCCCGGTGACGATCGAGGGCGAGCGGCGGATCATGCGCGTTGTCGACGTGCCGCTGGTGCCCGGCCGCGCGATCGGCATCGCGGGCTATGCGATCGATATTCAGGAGCTCGAAACCGAACGCGGCGCGCACCGCCGCTTCGTCGACACCCAGCGCGAACTGCTCGACCGGCTATCGGCGGCGGTCGCGCAATTCGGCCCCGATCAGGGACTGAGCTTTGCCAACCTGCCGTTCCGCCGCCTTTTTGCGCTGGAGGCCGACGATGTTCCCGAGGCGCGGCCGTTCGCGCGGCTGCTCGACGCCTGGCGCGAGCGCGGGCGGACCCCCGAAGTACGCGATTATCCCGAATGGCGGCAGGCGCATGTCGACTGGTTTGCGCAGGCGGGGGCGAGCGAGGAGGACTGGCTGCTCCGCGATGGCACCCACCTGCATGTCGTCGCGCAGCCGACCCCCGATGGCGGCCTGCTGCTGATCGCCGAGGACAAAACCGAGCAGGTGCAGCTCGCCGGCGCGCGCGACACGCTGCTGCGCGTGCGGACCGCGACCTTCGACAATCTGTTCGAGGCGGTGGCAGTGTTCGCGCCCGATGGGCGGCTGCACCTCTGGAACCAGCGTTTCCGCCGCCTGTGGGGCATCGACGAGGGGACGTTGGCGGCGCACCCGCGCGTCGATGCGCTGATGGGCGGGCTCGCCGACCGGCTGGTGAAACCGAACCAGATCAGCATCGTCCAGGAAGTCATCCGTGCCGCGACCCTGGAACGGCAACAGCGGGGCGGCGAAATCGGTTTTGCCGACGGGCGCTATTTCGATTTCGCATCGATTCCGCTTCCCGACGGCAATGCGCTGCTCATCATGCTCGACATCACGCCGAGCCGGAAGATGGAAGGCGCGCTGCGCGAACGCAACGAGGCGCTCGAAGCCGCGGACAAGGTCAAGACCGCTTTCCTGTCGCGGATGAGTTACGAATTGCGCACGCCGCTCACCTCGATCGGCGGGTTCGGCGAGATGTTGCAGGCGGGTTATGCCGGCAAGCTCGGCGACCAGCAGCGCGCCTATGTCGATGCGATCATGGATTCGGTCGCGGTGCTGGGCCGTCAGATCGACAATGTGCTCGACCTCGCGCAGGGCGAAGCGGGGACGCTCGCGGTCGAGCGCGAGCCGGTCGACGTGCGCGCGCTGCTCGAAGGTGCGCTCGCCGAGGCCAAACTCCTCGCCGACGGCGAGAAGGTCGAACTGGTTGGCAATCTGGCGCCCGATCTTGGCCATATCGAGGGCGATGCGCCGCGGCTTTCGCGGCTCGTCGCGGGACTGCTCGACAATGCGGTCCGCTACACCGTGCCGGCGCGCCGGACCGGCGGGCGCGTGCTGCTCCATGCCGCGGGCGACTTGCGCGGGATCGACATCATCGTGTCGGACAATGGCCCCGGAATGCCCGACGCGGTCGCGGCGGTGACGAGGGGGCAGCAGGCGGGAACGCCGTCAGGCGGCATCGGCCTTGCCCTCGCGCGCCAGCTCGTCGCGGCACACGGCGGGACGATGGAAGTCGTGAGCGAGCAGGGGCAGGGTACGCTCGTGCGGATCAGCCTGCCGCGCAGCGCGTGACGATCTTTACCGCAAGCTATGGCCTGGGCGACGCCGAACGCATCGGCGCGGCGATCGGCGCGGCCCTGATGCCCGGCGACGTCGTGGCGCTGTCGGGCGATCTCG
>NZ_DASWTD010000236.1:0-18450 GCF_036402335.1 Sphingopyxis sp.
TCATGTTCTCGCCGGTCGTCGACGATGCCACGAAAGCGAACTTCGCCAAGGCGAACCTCATCAACAAGTTCGAATATGTCGACGAGCATCTCGCCGCGAATGATTATCTGCTCGGTGACCGCTTCTCGGTCGCGGACGCCTATCTCTACAATGTCCTGAGCTGGCCGGGGCGGGTGGGTCTCGACATCTCCGGATATGCCGCCATCCAGAAATTCATGGCCCGTGTGGAGCAGCGCCCGACCGTCCAAGCCTCGCTCAAGGCGGAAGGGCTGATCGACTAGGTCTCCGGAGCCGGGGACATATCGCCCTCCTCCCGGATATGCCCCGGCCAACAGCGAAAGGCCTCCCCTGACGGGAGGCCTTTCCAGACGGCGCTCCGGCCGCCGGACTCGCCGGTTTGCGGAACGATGGCATCTAGCACTGTATGAAGGCTCCGTTTTCCAAGAAGGGTAATATCGAGAAGACGATGATATTCGGATGGAACGGCGAGACCCTCCATTATAGTGCGGAGGGCGAGGGGACGGCCGTACTGCTGCTGCACGGGCTTGGCGGCAACGCCGAAAACTGGCTGTTGCAGCGGAGGCATCTGGCGGCGAGCCATCGGGTGTTATCTCTCGATTTGCCTGGCAACGGCCGTTCCAGTGGCCGCTCGGTCCACTTCACGGATTATTGGCGTGCGATCGAGGCCACGCTCGATCATGCCGGCGCGCCGCGCGCGGCCCTATGCGGCCTCTCGAAAGGCGCCCGGGCAGGACTCGCCTTTGCGGCGCGCCGTCCAGAGCGCGTGACCGCCATGGTCGTTGTGAACGCCTTCCTCCGTCTCGACGCGGACGATCGCGTCCGGCGACTGGCGCTATATGACCTTTTGCTGGAAGAAAATGGTGCCGAGCGCTGGGCGGACCAGTTGCTCGCGATGATGGGTGTGGAAGAATATCCCGCCATTGTCCGTGGGTTTCGTCGATCGATCGGACAGATTGATCCCCTTCACATCCGGCGCATCTTCCGTGAGCAGGATGCATTCGACCAGCGCCCGGAACTCCAGTGCGTCACATGTCCCGCCCTTGTCGTGCGCGGAGCGAGGGACGGCTTCGTCCCGGCCTATTGCGCCGACGAAATCAGAGCGGCCCTGATCGGTAGCGAACTCGCCGTCCTCGATGCGGGTCATCTGCCGTATCTGGAAGTTCCAGCCGAATTCAACCGCTGCCTTTCGCAGTTTCTTGCGCGACATTCGATATGAGCAAGAGCCCGATCCGGTCCGATCGGGACGTTGGACGGCGCAAGCCAATGCGCGCGGTTTCGCCTGACGTGATCATGGCGCTCGTCGACTGCTCGCTATGCAAGGGAGAAGATCGGGCCGCCACGGCGGTCGAGGCCGATCAATTCTCTCCCACCGAACTCCATGTCATCTTTCTCGCCGAACGCTGTGATGCCACGCGCGAGATTCAGCCGCGCGGCAGGATTGGCAGGGCCATTGAGTGGGCGCTGGGCCTAGGGTTCGCGCGCCCGCTCGCCGATCCTCGGCTCGAGGCCCTCCGCCTGTTCGTGTCGTTGCTGAGGTTCCATGCCGATCGCGTCCGGGCGGAAGATGTGATCCGCCTCGTCGAGGCTGGCTTCTCCTATGGCCAGGCGTGTGGGCTTCTCGGCTATATCAGCCGCCGTCATCGCTCCGCATAGCAAACCGACAACAAGGGTGCGTGAGCGCCATCGCCTTGGGCAAGGCTGCAAATCGGCTTGCGAGGTCTCCGAGCTGAAAGAGCGGCACTCTGGATGCCAGTGCCCGGTCCGTCTTGGCGCCTCGCCGGCGGGCGGGAGGTCATCCTGCCGCGCGTCATGACCGCCGCTGCATCGATAAAGTCGTTTCGTTCCGCAATGATCGGAAAAGCGGCCTGTTTATCGGTCGTGGCCCGGTCCTTAATTAGGGCGACATCGCATTTCCAAGCTGCGGCCGTGACGAAGGAAATAATATGCCGACGCTTTTCGATCCGCTCGCGCTAGGCGCGCTCACTGTCTCCAACCGCATTCTCATGGCGCCGATGACGCGAGGCCGGGCAACCCGCGATCATGTCCCCACCGCGATGATGGCCGAGCATTACGCCCAGCGCGCGTCCGCCGGCCTCATCATCAGCGAGGCGATCGGTATCTCGCGCCAGGGCCTTGGCTGGCCCTATGCGCCGGGGCTGTGGTCCGACGAGCAGGTCGCGGCGTGGAAGCCGGTGACGAAGGCGGTCCATGACAAGGGCGGCCTGATCATCGCCCAGCTCTGGCACATGGGCCGCATGACGCATTCGGCGCTCACCGGAGAGCAGCCGGTATCGTCGAGCGCGACCGCCACGCCAGGTGAAGCCTACACCTATAATGGCAAGGAGCCCTATGAGGTGGCGCGCCCGCTCGAAGTAGGTGAAATTCCGGGGATCATCGCTGACTATGTTTGCGCGGCGGAGAACGCGATCGCGGCTGGCTTCGACGGGGTTCAAATCCACGCGGCGAACGGCCAGCTGATCGACCAGTTCCTGCGCAACAACAGCAATATGCGCACCGACGAATATGGCGGCAGCATCGAGAACCGCCTCCGCCTGCTGAAGGAGGTGACCCAGGCGGTTGCCGATGCCATCGGCGCCGACCGGACCTCGGTGCGACTTACGCCGAACGGCGAAACCTATGGCGTTGACGATAGCGACCCGACCCCGCTGTTCACTGCCGCCGCCGCGGCGCTCGATGCCGTCGGCATTGCGTTTCTCGAGCTGAAGGAAGCGACCCCGACCGGCACATTCGTGTCGAGCAACGTGCCGCGCCAGTCGCCGATGATCCGGCCCTTCTTCAAGGGCCCGCTGGTCCTCAACAGCGACTATGATCAGGATAGCGCCCAGGCAGCACTCGACAGCGGTCTGGCTGACGCGATCAGCTTCGGCCGCCCGTTCGTCGCCAACCCCGACCTTGTTGCGCGCTTTCGCGAAGGTGCGCCGCTGAGCCGCGTGCACGAAGCCACGCTCTATACCCGCGAAGCCGAAGGCTACACCGATTATCCGGCTTATCCGGCGCTGGAAGACAGCGAGGCTGTCGCCTGATCGGATGGGCGCTCGGGATGGGAAGACCCCTCTACCCCGGCGCCCGACCGCACGCCCTCCCTATCGACCCAAGTCAATCCCGCTGCCCTCCCGGTGGCTCATCAAGGAGTATTAGAATGGACTGGAATGCCAATCGTAATCATGTGCTGTCGAATGTCGGCAAGTTGCAGCAGCTTTCGCCCGACACGGTGAAGGGATATATGACCGCATCGGGCGCGGGCCGTAAGACCGCGCATCTGGATGAAAAGACCCGCCAGCTCATCTCGCTCGCGGTCGCGGTAACGACGCGCTGCGATGGCTGCATCTCGATCCACACCAACGAAGCGCTGAAAGAAGGCGCGACCCGCGAAGAAGTCGCAGAGGCGCTCGGCGTGGCTATCGCGATGAACGCGGGCGCTGCCCTCGTTTACTCGACGCGCGCGCTGGAGGCGTTCGACGCGGCGGCAGTTTCGTAAGGATCGGGTGAGGCACGGATACGCCAGCGCCGTAAGATTTATGGCCCACCGCCCGCCGTGCCTCACCAGATCTTTTTGCCGCGATAGATGCACACCGGCGCCGAGCCAGCCCGCCCTTGGTCGCCTTTCCAGGCCGACGGGAGGGCAGGGCATGATCGCCAGCTCGTTATAAAGTCATTTAGAGCCGCAATGTTCGGAAAAGCGGCCTGTTTATCGGCCATCGAGGCGCGGCTAGGCAGGATCATCGCCTGCTATTTGCAACCGTGCGGAAGGAATAGATATGCCCACGCTCTTCGACCCTATTGCCCTTGGCGCGCTGGTCGCGCCCAACCGCATCATCATGGCGCCGCTGACCCGCAGCCGCGCGACCCGCGAGAATGTCCCGACCGCGATGATGGCCGAATATTATGCGCAGCGCGCAACCGCCGGTCTCATCACCAGCGAGGCGATCGGCATCTCGCGCCAGGCCAACGGTTTCACCTATGCGCCGGGACTCTGGACCGACGAACAGGTGGAAGCCTGGAAGCCGGTGACGCAAGCGGTCCACGATAGGGGCGGTCTCATCATTGCGCAGCTCGGCCATACGGGCCGCGCCGGCCATTCGGCGGTGATCGGCGAGCAACCGGTTTCGGCCAGCGCGACGGTGTCCCCGGTCGATGCCTGGACCTATGACGGGCCGAAGCCCTCCGAAACCGCGCGCGCGCTGACGGTCGAGGAAATTCCGGGCCTGATCGCCGATTATGTTCGCGCGGCGAAGAACGCGATGGCGGCGGGTTTCGACGGCGTCCAGATCCATGCCGCGAACGGCATGCTGCTCGACCAGTTTCTGCGCGACAGCAGCAACAGGCGGACCGACGAATATGGCGGCAGCATCGAGAACCGCATGCGCCTCCTCGGTCAGGTGACGCAGGCGGTGGTCGACGTCGTCGGCGCCGATCGCACGTCCGTCCGCGTGTCGCCCAATGGCGAGACCTGGGGCGTCGATGACAGCGATCCCACCGCGCTGTTCGCCGCCGTTGCCGCGATGCTGGACAAGATCGGCATCGCCTATCTCGAGCTGCGCGAGCAGGGGCATGGCGGCGAGACCGACGTGCCGCGCCAGTCGCCGATGATCCGCCCGCACTTCAAGGGTCCACTTGTTCTCAACCATGATTATGACATCGACCGCGCCCAGACCGACCTCGATAGCGGGCTGGCCGATGCGATAAGCTTCGGACGGGTGTTCCTCGCCAATCCCGATCTCGTCGAGCGTCTCAAGCAACGCGCGCCGCTCAACGAGGCGCAGGGCGATACCTTCTACACCCAAGGTCCCGAAGGCTACATCGACTACCCGGTGCTCGCGGACAGCAAGGCTGCCGCCTGACCGGGTGTGGGCGCCCCGGATGACATCCCCCGTCCTCCTGTCCGGGGCGCCCTACCTCATAAGATCGAACGAGAAGAGCCGAGGCCAAGATTATGACGAAACGCGTTCTTTTGCTGCTGGCCGAGGGCTTCGAGCCCCTCGAAGCCGCGGGCTTCACCGACGTGCTCGGATGGGCGAACATCGATGGCGATGAAGGTATCGAGCTCGTGTCCGCAGGCTTGCGTCCGACCCTCAGGGCGACATTCGGCTTTTCGGTCATTCCGGATGCGATCGTCGCCGATCTCGATCTCGACAGCTTCGACGCCCTAGCGGTCCCTGGCGGGTTCGAGGGAGCGGGCTTTTACGACGACGCCCTTGCTGACGAATTTATCGCGGTAATCGCAAAATTCGACAAGGCCAGCAAACCCGTCGCCTCGGTGTGCGTGGCATCGCTGTCGCTTGGTGCCGCGGGCATTTTGAACGGACGAAGGGCGACGACCTATCATCAGGTCGGCGGCAAGCGAAAGGCGCAGCTTGAAAGCTATGGCGCGGTGTTTCTCGACCAGCCGGTCGTCGTCGATGATCGACTGATCACATCGACCGGGCCGGGGACGTCGATCGAAGTCGCCTTCGCCCTTCTGGAGCAGCTGACGTCGCGCGCCAACGCGGATCATATTCGCCAGCTGATGCGCCTTCCCGAACCCGCGACGGGCTGGCTCGACAAGGTGCAGGTCAGCGAAACGACCGATCCCTGACACCTCACTAGCGGCTTTTCCGAGATCACATCGCAAGGAGCGAGCAATGACCGATACCCCCCTAGAAAATCAGCCCGCAGGCTATGTTCCCGCCAAGGTCTGGTCCCCGAAAAATGATTATGGGGGCACGTTCGGGAGCATCAATCGCCCCGATTCGGGCGCCCGGTTCGAGAAGGCGTTGCCGGTCGGCAAACATCCCTTGCAGCTCTATTCGCAGGGCACGCCCAACGGCCAAAAGATCACGATCCTGCTTGAAGAGCTGCTTGCCGCGGGACATTCCGGCGCCGAATATGACGCGTGGCTAATTGACATCTTCAAGGGCGACCAGTTCGGCAGCGGCTTTGTCGAGATCAACCCCAACTCGAAGATTCCGGCGCTCGTCGATCATTCGACCGACCCGGTCCTTCCCGTCTTCGAAAGCGGTTCGATCATGTTCTATCTCGCCGAGAAGTTCGGCGCCTTCATGCCGACCGATCCTCGCGGACGGACCGAGACGATGAACTGGCTGATGTGGCAGATGGGTTCGGCGCCGTTCGTCGGCGGCGGCCTGGGGCACTTCTACGCCTATGCGCCGCTCAAGATCGAATATGCGATCGATCGCTACGCGATGGAAGTGAAGCGGCAACTGCATGTTCTCGACACGCATCTTGCGCGCCACGAATTCCTCGCCGGCGATGACTATACGATCGCGGACATGGCGGTCTGGCCCTGGCACCCGGGCAGCCTCTACGGCGTTTACAATACGCACGAGTTCGTTGCGGTCGAAGAATATCAGCATCTCCTCCGCTGGTACAAGGCGATCGGCGAGCGACCCGCCGTCAAGCGGGGAAGGATGGTGAACCGGCTGTCGGACACGCCCTGCGAATTCTTGCGCGAGCGGCATGATCCTCGGGACTTCGCTACGCTGAATGAATTTGGATGACAATCGAGTAACGGAAGCTTTTGCCCGTCTCTTTCCCAAGAGCGGCCTGACCGCTATCGGCCAAGACTGGCGGTTCATGTTCTGTCGGCAGATTATGCCGGCGAAACGTCGTTGGTGGGATGCAAGGCGGATGACGTGGAGGTCGTGAACTCCCCCTCCTGACCGGGGGAGGGCAGGTCAGACCGCAGCGATCTGTGCTTCGTCATTGGCGGCGACCTGCTGTGCGATCTGCACGGTCCGGGTCAGCGACACAAGGGTTCCCGGCGCGGTGTCCTCGACCGCAATCTCCGCTCCCAACTGCTTGGCGAGCGCCTGGACGATGCGCGTGCCCAGACCCGCTGGGGACCGTTCGGGGTCCTCCCCCATGCCGATCCCGTCGTCCGAAACCGACAAAGTCCAGTCGTCGCCTGTCGTGGCATAGCCGACGACGACATGACCGGGGCGGCCGTCCGGAAAGGCGTGCTTGAGCGCATTGATCACCAGTTCGGTGACGACCAGCCCCATGCTGACCGATATATCGCCGCTGATCGACACCGGATCGACGCGGGTAGTGAGCGTTAGCTGCTCGCGGTCATAGATCATCGACGCCCCGATGCTGGCGCATAGTTGCGCCAGATAGGGTTCGAGCTCGACTGCGCCCCCCTCGGATTCGGCGAGGTGGCGTTGCAGCGTCGCGATCGACATCACGCGCTGATGCGCGTCGCTCAGATGGCCGCGCGCCTCGGTCGACTGCACCTTGCGCGCGCTCTGCATCAAGATGCTCGCAATAATCTGCAGGCTGTTCGCGACGCGGTGCTGCATCTCGTGGAGCAGCGCGGCATTGGCGTGAACCAGTTCCTTGTGGCGCTTCTCGTTCTGCCGCTCTTCGGTGACGTCGATCACGGTGACCACCATCCTGGTGTTCAGGCCGTCGCCATATTCGAGCCGCTGCGCCTTGATCACGACGCATCGCACCGCCCCCGCGCTCGTCTTGATCTCCATCTCATAGGCTTCGACCTCGGCGGCGCCCGACAGCGTCGCTTCGATCAGCGAGTGCAGCCGCGGCAAGTCCCAATGATGATGGTCGAGGTCATAGATCGTCTGCCCGGTGACGGTGTCGGGATCGATGCCGAAGGCGGCACAGAAACTGTCGCTCGCCGCGACGATCGCCAGATTTTCGTCGAGCAGAAGCAGCGGCGCATCGGACGCGAGCACCAGCGCTAGCCCCAATGTGCGGCCCAGATTGATAGGTGGATTGTCGGCAGCCATGCGGCGCGCCTTCCCGGTCGACCCGGACCGCAGGGCGCGGCCTTGTCGGCAGACCAAATCGCGGAGCGAGTTGATCGACGTTGTCGATCATTGCCCCAAGGTTGCGGGCTTTAGCATGCCGGCGGAAGGAGGCATGCACGGAATCGACACGCCGCCGGTCTCTCCGCAAGTGGGAAGGAGGGCTACAGACATCTTCGGTCGATTGATGTCGCCACCGCGGCGACGTGCCAAAATGCCGGAAATCCAGGATCTACGCCTAAAAGGAAGCTGGACGGCGGCCGGGACCAGCGACCGCCGTCCTACTTTACGCCGCATGTGTGTGGGGCACAGGGGGTGCGGCACAGTGTCATCGTGGGGCCAGATGGATAACAAATCCTTAATTTTCAGGCGATTTGCGGCGAGATGAATCGGGCGGAACTTTGAAAGCGGGCCCTGTCCCGAGGCTGATCTGATCCCCGGGCGACCCTCGGAGGCGCTCTGGCCGCGTCTCCTGAGAGCCATGAGACAAGTGGCATCAGGAGACGGGGTTGTCCGAAAAACGCGGGAGCGTCGATTGAAGTTCCGGCAATGCCATTATGCGACAGCGGATGGAGCGATAATATCGTCGGGGATGCTGCGCGCAAATATGGAGCACAGCAAAAAGACCTCGCGGAGGGCGGGGCCTTTTCGTCTCCCGAATAATTCAGGAGAAGCCCCATCCGCCTCGGGGGTCGCAACCCTAAGGCTTCAGGAAAGCAGTCAGATCAATCGTGCGGTCGAAGCCATCGGCCCATCAGTCGGCGTCTCAATCGATAGTTCTACGCTGGAAAAGTCTCTCACAGGGAAAGGGACAACAGCCTCAACCGGGGCAGATTGGCCCGCCTGCTATTTGACGGCCTCTTGGGCCGCGTCGCCGACATCCTGAGCGGCATCACCCACCTTCTGCGCTGCCTCGGTGACTGCACCGGTTTCGGCCTTCTCGTTACCGAGGAACTGGAACCCTAGAAATGCCGCGATAGCCAGCGCGGCAACGACGAGGAGCGTGATGCCCGCCCCGCCACCGCGTTTCGGATCGCGGTCGACGACTGTTGTGGTATGTGTCGTGCCGTCGGGTTCGCGGGTTGTATGGATCTCATCAACCATGGGAACCTCCTCTGAAGGATATCGCTTAGGACGCTTCCTTCGGACGAAGGTTCCGGTCCTGGCCAGTAGTAGACAGCACGGCCGCGCCCGCGGTGCTCCAAGACGAGTGTCCGCTTTCGCACATTTTTGCGCCGCAACCGGCCCGACCGCTTTTCGGCCAGTTCAAGTCCTCAGGCGGTATCCTACGACCAGTTCGTTGACGATCAGCTTGGGTTGCGACGGATCGACCTCAAGCTTTGGCGCAAGTCGCGGATCGCGATCCGCAGGTACTCGACGCGGTTGCGGTTCACCAGTCCCCGCGCATCACGTAGCACCGCAGTCGCCGGCTGATAGCCATATGCACCGCTACTGTCCGGGTCGGCCCCGTGCCCGAACCGTCAAACGCGCCGCGCGGTTGCTGGCCCGCGTTAGCACCGCATTGCCGAGCCGCTCGCCCCGGACGCGTGACGCGTCGGTGTCAAAGTTGATCTCGACGAACCGCGGCGTCTCATCGACTTCGAGCTTGATCATCCAGCCGTCACCCAAGAATTGATCGCCGTCGCGAACCATTCCTGCCTGCTCCAGTTGCCGACTCAAATTTGGATAAGTCGTGGCGCTAACCTTCAACGAGAGGCCCGTTATATCGAAGCGGCCTTGTCCATCGGCGCGGCGCGGCGCGAGGATTTCGGCGCGCGCGATCCGCTGGGAAGACGAGCCGATGCCTCCCGATTGCCATTCATGAAACTCGGGACGATAGACCATGCTCCACACGGCCAGGTGTGGCCCACTGGCGGTATCATCGCACTGAATTGCCTCATACCATGGAACTGGGGGCTGCTGCCTGCGATACTCGATCGAAGTACGGCGAAAGCGTGATCCGCACGCGTCCTTCCACTTTGTGGCGAGTTCCTCGAAGTCTTTTGCATGGTCGTGACCGAGTGCGAGTCCTACCTTGCCGACGGGTTCTTCAAACCTGTTATTGGGGGCGAAGAGCTCGAGATAGGTGCGTCTACCGCGAAAAAAGATGCGGTCGGCCTCCGGGGGTGGGAGCGCATAGTCGGGCAGCCCCGCATCGGCCCGGCCAAACAGCCGCGCAAGTGTGCGGCTATCGCGAATCGCGTCGAACGTCGACTGGTCGAGGACAATGTAGACGTGATTGAGCGACGGGGTCGATTGCGAAGCGACTGCCGACCCTCCACGCGAATTTTCATCATCTCGGGAATTCGCGTGAAAGGCGGAAAGGGTAGGGAACCCGCCTACCGCCAGCAAAGCTAAGGCAATTACGATCTTCATTGCGTCCCTTCGTTCACCTGCTGGATGACGATCGCAGATTATCGCGATTGTCGTGCTTCACTCGGCCGCGTTAACAGCCGTCGGACGATGTCAGGGCGTTGCTCTGACATCTGTCGGTCACCCTAGACAATAGAGCCAAAGTTTAGCAATGGCATGATATTACATATCATGATTCGGCTGCTCGAACGTGGGCGGCGAAATTGGCTGATGGGGAAATGCATGTTTCGGAGTTTCTTGCTTGCCGGCGCCGCGCTCGGCGTACCGGCGGCCGCGCTAGCGCAGTCGGAGGCTGATGCGGAGATCGTCGTGCTCGGCACACGCGAACAGGGATATCGCGCGACGGTCGCGCCGCAGACGAACAAGTCCGACACGCCGCTGAAGGAAACGCCCTATTCGGTGCAGGTCGTCACGCGCGAGCTCATCCGCGACCGCGGAATCACCACGATCGGCGAAGCGCTGCGCTATGTGCCGGGGTTCAGTCCGCAGGTCGGTTTCGGGGCGAGCAATGACCGCTTCTATGTCCGCGGCTTCATCACCCCCTATAATCTGAAGAACGGCCTTCGCCGTTCCGCCTATGCGCCCGACGAGCAGTTGCAGAATGTCGAACAGGTCGAGGTGCTGAAGGGGTCGGCATCGGCGCTTTACGGCCGCTTCGAACCCGGCGGCGTCGTCAACTTCGTCACCAAGAAGCCGCTCGAGGAGTCCTTCGCCGAAGTCAGCGCGCTCTATGGCTCCTTCGATCAACTTCGGTTGACCGGCGATTTCTCGGTGCCGCTGTCCGAAACGTTGGGCCTTCGCGTCAACATCTCGCACGACGACCGCGACGGCTTTCGCGATTTCACTTTCTCCCGCGACACCTTCATCGCGCCTGTTATCCAATGGAAGCCATCGGATGCGACCAGCGTGACCCTCGAAGGCGAATATGCGCGCAAGCGCGGCTATTTCGATCGCGGTTTCGCCAATGATCCGCTGTTTCTCGAAGCGCCGCGCGAACGGCAATTCGGCGAGGAAGATGCGCGCTACACGAACAAGGGCGGCGTCGCGAGCCTCTTCGTCGACCACCGCTTCTCCGACGCGCTGTCGGGACGCATCGCCTTCGGCTATTCGGATTTCACCAAGGACAGCTATTATTACGCCTTCGGCTTTCCGCCGGTCAGCCGCGCCGATCCTGCCGATCCCAAGGTCAATCGCCGCACTAGTCTTGCCTATGATCGGCAGACCGATTTGACCGCGCAGGCCGAACTCTATGCGCGATTTGCGACGGGCGCCATCGAGCACAAGGCGCTTTTCGGCGTTGAATATGGCTATGATCACTGGCGGTTCGATGTCCGCAACCCGCCCTTCGGCGTCAACATTACGATCGACTTCGATAACCCGGTCTATGGGCAGCGCGCCGAGCCAAGCGTGCTCGTCGCCGATGGCGCATGGAACAGCGATTCCACTGCGATCTATGCGCAAGACGAGCTGAAGCTCGGCAATTGGCGCCTCCTTGTTGGCGGCCGCTACGACTGGAACGAACTTCGCAATCGCGACTATCTGGCCGGAACGAGAGAGGGGGAGACGAAGCGAGGGGCCTTCTCGCCGCGTGCCGGCCTTACTTGGACCCCGGTGCCGGCGCTCTCGCTTTACGGAAGCTGGGCGCGCTCGTTCCGCGCGCAGGTCGATGTTGGGCGCCTTCGCGACGGTTCGCTGCCCAAGCCGCTCATCGGCGAAAGCTGGGAGGTCGGCGCCAAGGCCGAGCTTTTCGGCGGGACGCTGACGCCGACGCTCGCGCTCTTCGACATCACGCGCCGCAACGTCGCGGTGTCCGACCCTGTCGACTTTGATCTCGTGATCCAGATCGGCAAGTCGCGCTCGCGCGGGATCGAGGTCGAGATTCCCGCCGTGCTGACGCCGCAGTGGCGGCTCCTTGCGAACTACACCTATCTCGACGCGAAGATCCTCGAGGACAGCTTTGCCACGCCGGGCGCGCGGCTCGTGAACGCACCGCGGCACTCGGCGAGCCTGTGGACAACTTATGACTTCGCGGGTTCTCTCAAAGGCGCGAGCGCCGGCTTCGGAATCCAGCATATCGGAAGCCGCGCGGGAAATACCGATAATTCGATCGTGCTGCCCGCCTACACGCGCGTCGATGCGAACCTCGCCTATGAATTCGACGCCGGGTTCGGGCCGCTCCGCGCGCAGCTCAACGTTCTGAACCTCTTCGACAAATTCTACTATGACAGCGGCGGCGCCTTCATACCGCTCTA
Organism: Sphingopyxis sp.; assembly: GCF_036402335.1. Classification (GTDB taxonomy): domain Bacteria; phylum Pseudomonadota; class Alphaproteobacteria; order Sphingomonadales; family Sphingomonadaceae; genus Sphingopyxis. The sequence goes on from NZ_DASWTD010000236.1 coordinate 12,431, forward strand.
TCCTGGCGCGCCGCGCACGGTGACAGCAAGCCTCTCCTACCGCTTCGGGGGAGGCCGATGAGGCTGCATCTCCTCGCGATGGGTTTGCTTGCGACGCTCGCGGCCTGCGCACCCATCCCGATGAGCGAGCCGCCTACGCGTAGGGCAATGGCGGTCGGTGAACGGCCCGCCGCCAACCTCGTGGCGGGATGCGTTGCCAATTATCGGGCGGACACCGATTATTTTCCCGACAAGGCCGCCTTTGCGTATTCGGCCCAGCTCAGGGTCGAGTATCACGGCCACTGGAAGCGCGTGACCTTCAGACCGTCGGTCGACACGCGCGAGGTGCTGCGCCTCGTGCTGGTCCAGTGCGGGACGCCGCCGCCGAAGCTCGGCCCCCGCGACACGCTTGTCGAGATACCCGTGCGCGATTTCGCGACCGCCAATGTGTCGCTGCTCGGCGCGTCCGAACTGCTTGGTATCGACGACCGGCTGAAGGGCGTGCCGACGCGCAACGTCTCGATTCCGGCGATCGCCGCGCGGATCGAAAGCGGCGAGACAATCCCCATCTATGCCGCGCAGCATGGCAATGGCGAGCAGGCGGCCGCGCTCGGCGCCGACCTCTTCTTCACCTTCTATTCGGCCTATCCAGACGCCAACATCCACCCGCTGCTGAAGCGGCTCGGCGTCGTTTCTGCGCCGCAGGCGGATCACACCGAACCGACCCCGCTCGGGCGCGCCGAATGGATCAAATATCTCGCGCTCTTCTTCAATCTCGAGAAGCGCGCCAATCAGCTGTTTGACGAGCGCGCGGCGCGCTATGTGGAACTGCGCGCGCTCACGGCCAATGTCGAGGCACGGCCCCTTGTCCAGCTCGGCTATCCCGAGAGCCGCGACGAATGGAGCCAAGCCGGCGGCCGCAATCAGCTCTACCGTATGATCGAGGATGCCGGCGGCCGCCATGCCTGGCACGACAATGCCATTGCGGGGAGCCTGACCTACGCGCCGATGGAGAAGCTGTTCGATCGCGCCGCAGGCGCAGAGGTATGGCTCGGCAATTTCATGCCGGGGGCCGCAGATATGGCGACGCTTCGCCGCGATCACCCGCGGCTCACATGGCTTCGTGCGGTGCAAGGCGGGCGCGTCTATTGGTTCGATGCCGGCAAGGTCGGGCCGTTCGCGAACAGCTGGTCCGATCAGGGCATGACCGAGCCGCAGGACGCACTCGCCGAACTCATCGCGATTCTCCACCCCGAGCTGCTCAAGCCTCCCGCGAAACAGCGCTTCATCCGCAAGATACCGGGAGGCGCGGCATGATCAGGCCCGTTTCGTTCGCCATCGTGATCGGCGTCGTCATCGTGGCGCTTTTCGTTGCCGAGCTGGCGCTCGGTGTCGTCGACATCCCGTTCGAGGCGATCGGCGCAAGTCTGACTGGCGGCCAAATTGCACAGGAAGGCTGGGGACATATCGTCCGCGAATATCGCCTCCCGCGCGCGCTCGCCGCGCTCGTCGGCGGTGCGAGCCTCGGCGCCTGCGGCCTGATGCTCCAGACATTGTTTCGCAACCCGCTCGCTGACCCCTTCGTGCTCGGCATCGCGCACGGTGCCCGCTTCGCCGTCGCGCTGCTCGTCGTCGCGACGGGTCTTGCGGGACCGGCGTTCGCCGAAAGCTTCGGCCTCGTCGGCGATGTCGGTCTCGCGGTCGCGGCCTCCGTCGGAACGATGATTATCATGGGCCTGCTGACCCTTCTCGCGCGCCGCGTCGACAATGTCACGCTGCTGCTCTCGGGACTGATGCTCGGCTACATCGCGGCGGGGCTCATAAGCCTGTCGCTTCATCTTATCGACGAAACGCAAGCGTCGGCTTTCAAGGGCTGGGACGATGCGAGCTTCGCGGGCGTGACATGGGCGCAGCACATCATCCTGCTCCCGGCCTGCGCATTGGGGCTTTTGCTTCTGATGGCGCTCGCCAAGCCGCTCAACATCCTGATGCTCGGTGACACGTATGCGCAGAGCCTCGGCGTACCGTTGAAGGCGCTGCGCTATGCCTGCTTCGGCGTCGTCGCGCTGCTCGTCGGGACGATCACCGCCTTTTGCGGCGCGATCAACTTCCTGGGCCTGATCGCCGGACACGCCGCACGCGGGGTGCTGCAGACCGAGGATCACCGCATCCTGCTGCCGGCCGCGGCGCTCGCTGGCGGCGCCCTTGCGCTTGCGACCGATCTCATCACCCATCTCCCGTGGGCGCGGCACCTGCTTCACCTCAATGCGGTCAACGGGCTGATCGGCGGCCCGATCGTTCTCTGGGTCCTCCTTAGGCGTCATGCCCGGTTCGGAGCCGCGGCATGAGCGCGATCCTCTCCACCGACGGCATTGCGATCGGCTATCCGGGGCGCCTCGTTGCCGACCATCTCTCGCTTGACCTCCATCCGGGCGATGTGGTCGCGCTGGTCGGGCCCAACGGGACGGGCAAGACGACCTTGCTGCGCACGCTTGCGGGGCTGCTCGCGCCATTGGCTGGATCGATCGCGCTCGACGGAGACCCGCTCGCCTCGCTGTCGGCGCGCGAGAAGGCTAAAAAGCTGGGCGTCGTCCTCACCGAGCGGCTTCAGACCGGCTATCTCACCGGATTCGAACTCGCGGCAGCGGGCCGCTATCCGCATACAGGCTGGCAGGGGCGGCTCGCGCACGAGGATATCGCGATCATCGACGAGGCGCTTGCGCTGGTGGGTGCGGCTGCGTTTCGCGACCGCGCCGTCGCAAGCCTTTCCGATGGCGAGCGGCAGCGCGTTATGGTTGCGCGCGCGCTCGCCCAGCAGCCGCGTCTGCTGCTCCTCGACGAGGTCACGTCCTTCCTCGATGTGCCGCGGCGCGTCGCCTTCTTCGCGCTGCTCGGCGAGCTGGCGGGGCAAAGGGGCTATGCGATCGTCATCTCGACCCACGAACTCGAGCTTGCCCTGCGCTGTGCCAATCGGCTGTGGCTCTACGACGGCACGAAGCTCCTCGACGGCGCCCCTGAGGATCTGATCCTGTCGGGCGACTTCGCGCGTATATTCGCCGCCGATGCGGTGAGCTTCGACGAACATGCGGGTCATTTCGAGCTGCGACGCCCAGCGAACCGGCGCGTCGCGCTGGACGGCGACGGGGTTCGCGGCGCATGGACGCGCCGTGCGCTCGAGCGCGCGGGATATGCGGTCGACGCAGCTTCCGCTCTCCGCGTTTCGGTCGACGCTGCCGGATGGTCGGTCGGATCGGAGCGTGCGGACAGCATCGCCGCGATGCTCGGGCGGCTGGATCGTTCATGAAACGGGTTGGCGTTCATTCGGCCGCTCTGCTTGTGGTGGTGCGTGCCGCCAGCGCTGAAGGCGAGATTGTTCTCGACCCGTAGGCGGAAGATAGCCGCTGCATTGGTCACGGGGTGGCCGCTTTTTAGTCTTTGCAATCTGAAAGCTGCCAGTCCGAAATCGGCCAAACTCGGATCATGCGAGCGATGGCTTCCTAAGTACCGCGCCGACGCTCGATCATCCTGCTTAGCTCAAGGGGGAAGTCGACTTCAGCCTCGACTGCCTGAAATCTCTTCTTGAGTTCTGCGATCCGGAGGAGCGAAGCCGAGTTTGCTTCCCCGTCTCGCCCGTCGAGGTCCGCGCGATAGGCAAGTTCGAGGACGAACAACCGGACAAACTCGGCAAGGTCCGGTAGCCCCATCTCGCGAAACCCGGCCCGAGCCGCGCCCCAGTTCAGGACGCTCGCGTCGGTTGGCACCGCAATCCTGCGATCTCCGGTCATGAAGCTTACCACGACTGCCGTGTTCCATATCAGGATGTCAGTATTACTCATCTTGTCCGCGCCGCCGGCAGAAATCCTCTGTGCGATGTCGCGTAGGACCGTCTCTGAGGTGCGGGGACTGTCAGGGTCGGCGGTTACTTGCGCCGAGATCCGAGTAAGGGGGTGCGCAAATCTGCGCGCGAGCAAAGCTAGCAGCATAGTGGCAGCGTGGGCACGAGCATGCCGGGAAGGACGGGCGCGGCGCGGGCGCGGCGCCGCACCAGTGCGTTGCTATGCGCCAGCCGCGCTTGTCCCGATGCGTCCTGCCGGTCGCCGACGGTGACGCCGTGAAAGGATGTCGCCGCGCATAGGAAAGCCTCGCGCGCGCCGTTGGCCTCGATCGGTGCAGTGGCGGGGATAAGCTGCCAAGGCAGTGCGTCGGTAAGGTCGCCGCCCATGAGCCGCGTGATGAGCGGCACGAGGAATAGGCGCGCAATCGTCAGCGCCGCTGCCGGATTTCCTGGCAGCCCGAGAATATGGGCGGCTCCGGCCGTTCCATACCACACCGGTTTTCCGGGTTTCATATCGACGTCGGAAAATGCGATTTTGAGCCCGAGCGGAGCGAAGGCGCCCCGGCCGAAATCGCGATCGCCGCGCGACGCGCCGCCGACGACGACAATGATATCGGCTTCCGCGGCCTGTTTGGCGCTCGCGATAGCTTTAGGATCGTCGGAAAGTCTGGCCTTCGAAACGACCTCTGCGCCCGCCGATCGACACATGAGATCAATCGCGGCGGTCAGGCTGTCCGGGATAGGAAATGCCGCCGCGGCCGCTGAGCCGGGGACGAAAATCTCGTCTCCCGTCGCGAGAAGCTGAATGCGTGGGCGCCGCGTGACGCTGAGCTGGCCATGATCGCCTGCGGCCGCAACTAACACCGTTGCGGGCGTGATTTTCGTGCAGGGCGGCAGGAGCTGTTGTCCCCGCGCAAAGTCCGAGCCCCGTCGCCTTATGTGCGGTTTTCCGCGTGGCGGGGCGGCGATCGTCACCTCGGAACCGATCTGGCGGCAATATTCGATCATGACGACGCGGTCGGCACCGTGGGGGAGCGGAGCGCCGGTCATCACGCGCATCGTTTGACCGGGGCCGATCTCGCCGGCGTCGCTGCTGCCGGCGTAGCTGGTACCGACTTGAGTCAGCGTCGAGGATCCATTTTCGAGATCGCTGGCGCGAACCGCGTAGCCGTCCATTGCCGCGCAATCGAAGCGGGGGGAATCGAGACGGGCATGGACGGGCTTGGCAAGATAGCATCCGCCCGCATCGGTTAGCGAAAGGCTGATCGCATCGAGCGGCGTGGCAAGGGCCGCCAGAATCGCCAACGCCGTGTCGTAGCTGATCGAGGCGGCGCATTCGGTGGCATCGGTCAGGGTGCCGAGTTTAGTCATGCTCCGTCCGCGCCATATTCTCGACACCTGCAGGCGTGAGCTCCGCCAAGCCAACGGCCGCGCCAATGAGGATCAGCGTCGGCGCATCGGCGGCGAAGGATTTGACGGCAAGGTCGAGCAGATCGAGCCGCGTCGCCAGTCGTCGTTCCTCGGGGGCGCTGACGTGGCACGCGATCATCACCGGCATGTCGCCGGACATTCCGGCCCGCATAAGGCCGCGCATAATCTCGCCCGCTGCCTCGCGCCCCATGTAGAAGGCGAGCGTCGAGCCGTCCTGCGCGAGCGATGTCCAGTCGACGTCGAGCGCTGCGCCGCGCTTGCTGTGCGCCGTCACAAATCGGACGTCGCGCGCGACGCCGCGAAGTGAGAGCGACATGCCGGCCGACGCGGCGGCAGCGCTCGCGGCAGTGATGCCTGGGCAGATGCGGACGGAAAAGCCTGCATCGTGCAGGGCCTTGATTTCCTCGGTCGCCCGGCCGAAGAGGACCGGGTCGCCGCCCTTGAGGCGCACGACGCGCTTGCCCGCGCGCGCGGCGGCGACGAGCAGCGCGTTGATGGTCGTCTGATCCTTGGAGTGGCGGCCCGAGCGTTTGCCGACGCTCTGGCGCTGCACGCCGGGCGGGATCAGCGCGAGCACGCCATCGCCGACCAGTGCATCATAAAGGACGATGTCGGCCCGCTCGATCAATCTTACAGCTTTCATCGCCAGCAGTTCGGGATCGCCGGGGCCGGCGCCGACCAGCCACACCGTGCCGGGGGCGAAATCGTCAGGCTGCATTGCTGGTCTCCTCGCTGAGAATCCGCCCGAGCGCAGGGCGGCATGAGCCGCAGTTGG
>NZ_DASWTD010000237.1:0-4595 GCF_036402335.1 Sphingopyxis sp.
CCCGCCCGCCCGCCCGGCGCGAATCGGGGTCGCAGCGCCCAAGCCGCTCCGCACGCTGCGCCGGACAATCGAGCAGGGTTATGGCTATCTGGCCCACGAAGTTCGCTATGTCCGCGATCTTGTTTATGTGACGGTCAACTCTTCGCGCTGGGGCAAGATATTAGGCGGCGTCCTCCTGGCCGTGGCCTAACGCCAGATAATCATCCGACTGCATTTCGGCGAGCCGGCTCGCCGTACGCTCGAACTCGAATGCTCCGTCGCCCGCGACATAGAGCTGGTCGGGCATTGCCGCGGCGCTCGCGAGCAGCTTGACCTTATATTCGTAGAGCGCGTCGACCAGCGTGACGAAGCGCGCTGCCTCGTTGCGGTTCTCGGGCCCCATGCGCGGGATACCGACGATGATCACCGCGTGGAAATGGCGGGCAACCGCCAGATAGTCCGAAGCGCCGCGCGCTTCGCCGCATAACTTCTTGAACGAAAAGACCGCGACGCCCTTCAGCGCCTTGGGCACATGCAGCGTCCGTCCGCCGCCGACGTCGAGATCCAGCGTCGGGACATGCGCGCGATCTTCGGGCGGATAGTCGGTGAGGCGGAAGAAGGCGGCCGACAACGCGGCGCTCGCCGCGTCGTCGGCGGGGACGAACCAGCGCGCGCCATCGCCGAGCCGGTCGCGGCGATAATCGGTCGGGCCGTTCAATCCCATCACATCAAGCCGCTCCTCGACGAGCGCGATGAAGGGCAGGAAATGCTCGCGGTTAAGCCCGTCCTTGTAGAGGTCCTTCGGCGGGCGGTTCGATGTCGCAACAACCGTCACCCCACGCTCGATCAGCGCGGTGAACAGGCGCGAAAGGATCATCGCGTCAGCGCTGTTGTTCACGACCATCTCGTCAAAGGCGAGGCATCGTGTATCTTCGGCAAGCGCATCGGCGACGAGCGGGATAGGGTCGCCCGTCTCGCTCTTGCGCACCTCGCGCATCCGCGCATGGACGTCGAGCATGAAGGCGTGGAAATGGACGCGCCGCTTTCGCTGGATGGCGAGCCGGTCGTAAAACAGGTCCATCAGCATCGATTTTCCGCGCCCGACCGCGCCCCAAAGATAGACGCCGCGCAGCGCCTCGGGCTTGCGGCCCGCGAGGCGCCAGAGCAGGCTGCCACGCTTCGGTACGGCTTCGAGCTCGGCCTGTAGTCGGTTCAGCCTCTCGGCGGCGGCGCGCTGCTCGGGATCGGGGCGCAACTCGCCTGCCGCGACGAGCGCGTCATAGGCCGCAAGGACGGTGGTCACTTGGCGCTCGCCTTGCGGATCGTCCCGGCGAAGCTCAGCACGATATGGCTGTCGCCCTCGCCCTGCACGACAAGGCCGCGCAGGAAGATCAGGCGGCCGGTCTCGCGTACCAGCTCGACCACGGCATCGAGCGGCTCACCGACGCGGCCCGCGCCGACGAACTGCGTCGACAGGTCAAGCGTGACCGAATGACCGGCGTTGAGTGAACCGAATTGGTGCGACGCCGCGAACAGCGCGATGTCGACGAGCGCCAGCGTCACCGCGCCATGAACATTGTCGCCGAGGTTGCTGTGCTTGCGTTCGGGCAGCATCCGCACCCGCGCGCACGGCCGGCCATCGGCCGTCGGCGGTTCGACGCGCACCGTCAGCGGTTCGATGAAGCTGTTGAAACGCGTCGGATCCTTGAGATCCCAGCTGATCCATCCGCCGTCCAGTTCCTCGGCGCTGAAATATTCGCGGCGCTTCGGCTCCTCGATCCCGTCGTTCATACTTCGCAATATCCGTCCAGTTTCTTCGAGCGTATCAGGTCGGCATAATAGATGGCCATTGAGTCGGCGCGAAAGGGATCGGGGCCGATCCATCGCGCGGCACCCTTCAGCCAGCCGTCCGAACAGGCCTCAAGCGCGCTCTGCCCCTCCGCGCAAGCGATAAAATCGGCGAAAGCGCTTTTCCAAGCGCCGAACTCGGCCATGTCCATGATCGGGCCGTGGCCGGGCACGATCTGCTCGGCCCCCGACGCCGCGACCGCGTCGAGCGCCTTCAGCCAGCCTTCGAGACAGGCCGTGTCGAGGAAGGGCACCGGCACGGTGACGAGGTCACCAACGATCGCCCGCTTCTCCGCGGCGTCGTAGATCCAGAGATCGCGCTCGGTGACCGCGTTGTGCGCGACGCGCAGCGACAGCGGCCGCCCGGCGATCACCATATCGCGCGATTCGTCGACGATCACGTCTGGCCGCAGCTCCGCCCCGCGCGCGATAGTCGCAAGGTCGCCCTCCATATCCGCACCCGCGCCCACCGGAATATTGTCCTCGGCGATCGCCTTACGGTACGCTTCGGCGGTCCGTGCGAGGAAGCCGGCCAGCGCCCCGTCGATCGCCGAGGTCGCATAGACCCTGATCTCGGGAAAGGCGGCCCTCAGCTCGGGATTGCCGCTGACATGGTCGAGATGCCAGTGCGTGTTGATCACCGCGACCGGCGTCATGCCGATCCCGCTCATGCCCTGTTTGATCGCGGTCAGATGCTCGGGATGGCGCCCCGTGTCGATCACGAAGGCGCCCTCGGGCCCATAGAGGATCAGGCTGTTGCCGTCGGGCTGGCGAAAGGGATCGAAGCTGCCCCCGACGAGGAAGGTCGCGCCGCCGATGCCATGCGCATAGGTGCGCGGCATTTCCTTATATACGACCTTCGGATTGGCGGCGCAGCCGACGAGCACCAGCGCGAGCAGCGCTGGCAGCCCGACCCGCATCAGATGTGCCGCTCGGCTTCCAGCTTCTTGATCTCGGCGATCGCGCGCGCGGGGCTCAGGCCCTTGGGGCAGGCGTTGGCGCAGTTCATGATCGTGTGGCAGCGATAGAGACGGAACGGATCCTCCAGCTCGTCGAGCCGCTCGCCGGTCATTTCGTCGCGGCTGTCGGCGAGCCAGCGATACGCCTGGAGCAGGATCGCGGGGCCGAGGAACTTATCGCTGTTCCACCAATAGCTGGGGCAGCTGGTCGAGCAACAGGCGCAGAGGATGCACTCGTAAAGGCCGTCGAGCTTCTCGCGCTCTTCGGGCGACTGCAGCCGCTCCTTGCCGCTCGGTGTCGTGGTCTTGGTCTTGAGCCAGGGCTCGATCGACGCATATTGCGCATAGAAATGGGTAAAATCGGGGACGAGATCCTTGATCACGTCCATCGCCGGCAGCGGGGTGATCTGGATGTCGCCTTTCAGATCCTCGATCGCGGTCGTGCAGGCGAGGCCATTCTTGCCGTTCATGTTCATCGAACAGCTACCGCAGATGCCTTCGCGGCACGAACGGCGGAAGGTCAGCGAGCTATCCTGCTCGCTCTTCATCTTGATGAGCGCGTCAAGCACCATCGGGCCGCATTTCGCGGTGTCGATCTCGAACGTGTCGAAGCGCGGATTTTCACCGCTGTCGGGATCGTAACGATAGACCTTGAATTTCTTAACCGCCGTGGCGCCATCGGCCCTGTGGACCTTGCCCGTCTTTTGCGGGCGGCTGTTCTTGGGCAAGACAAATTGAGCCATATCGCGGAGTTCCCTGTGCAATCGCGCGCTGCCTAGACCCGATTGGCGGCGTCGACAAGAGGGTGTTGCGGGGATGAACGGGCGAAAGTCGCTGGCGGCGCGGCGGACGAGTCGCTAGGTGCGCATCGATGAGCGAAGACGCCGCCCACCCCGCCGTAACCAGCCGCAGCGTCGCACGCGGACTTGGCACCACCGTGCTCGCACGGCTTGGCGCCGTCGTCGAAATCGTCGCGCAGCCGCTCTATGTGCTGATGTTCGGCCTCGCCGGCTATGGTCTTTATGCCGTGCTCTGGGCGACGATCAACCTGCTGGAGAATATCTTCGACACCGGCATGACCAGCGCGATGCAGCGCACGGTGCCGCAATCGGCAAGCGATACCGAAGCAGCGGCGGCACTACGCACGGCGATGGTCTTTGGCGTCGGTCCATGCCTTGTCGTCGCGGCGCTGATCGCACTCTTTGCCGCCGAACTCGGCCCCCTGCTCAACGTCGCCGAAAAGGACCGGGCGCTCGTCACCCCCGCGATCCAGATCTTCGTCTGGGCGCTGCCGCTCTGGGCCTTCGTCGAGATCGCGACCTCGGCGCTCCGCGCGCGCATGGTGTTCGGGGCCGAAATCCGGCTGCGGATCGTGTGGGAACAAGTCATCCGGCTGGTGTTTGCGGGGCTTTTCTTCGCCGGCGGACTCGGCCTCAAAGGCCTGTTTATCGCGCATCTCTGCTCGCTCGCGATCACCGCGCTCCTCTGCATCCGCTTGCTCGCCCGCTATTATAATTTCGCCGATCTGTGGCGCGGCCCGTGGGCGACCGAAACCGCGCGCAACACCTTCTGGGCGGGGCTTTCGATCCTGCCGTCGAACATCATCGCACGATTGTTCGGCGACGCGCCGGCACTGGTCCTGAACCTGTTGTTGCCGGGTGCCGCGGGCGCCGCGGCCGCAGCCCTGTTTACGATCGCACGCAAGTTGTCGAGCGTCGTCCAGCTCGTCCGGATAGCTTTTGTTTATGTGATGGCGCCCCTTGCCGCGAGCGCCGAGCGCGAAGACCGGCGCCAGGTCGCCGATATTTA
>NZ_DASWTD010000238.1:0-4377 GCF_036402335.1 Sphingopyxis sp.
CAGGCGCGTCTTCACCGCGGCGATGAACTCATCCTCGTCCATCTGCTCGAAGCGGCCGAAGAACAGGATATTGCTGTGATCCTTGCCGTCCTTGTAGACGACCGGCGGCGCCTTGCCGACACGGGGGAGCACAGCCGACACCGCGAGCAGCGCCGACAGGAAGGAAAAGGTCGCGAGGATAGTGAGCGGCATCGCGAGTGCCCCGCTCCCCGAACGCGCCTGGCCGATCGCGAGCGTGAAGACGACAAAGGTCGCGCCCATCAGGATCGACGCCTTCTGGTCGGCCATTTGCGACAATTGCATCGTGATCTGCTGGCTCGTGCGAACCAGATGCACCGCGTTCGGCGGGAAGGAAATCGCCGGCCGTTCGGGCGATGTCCTTGATTCTGCGCTGTCCATGCCAAGCTGCCCCTGCTGGCGACCCGTCGCAGGGATGACATGAAGTCCCGCGAGCGGCAAGATGCTGCCCTGTTCCCGCCGCATTCGCTTGCCAATCGGAAACCCTCGCGGCATGCCCGCGCGCATTCTTATCCTATATAGGACGCATAAAATGAGCACCGCCCTGCGCGACCAGATTTTCGGCCTGATCGGCCCGTTCAACAAGAAGGGCGTCGAACTGACCGACGCGACGACCTTTGCAGGCGACCTCGAATGGGACAGCCTGACGGTGATGGATTTCGTCGCCGAGGTCGAAGACACGTTCGACATCATCATCAGCATGAACATGCAGGCCGAAATCGAAACCGTCGGCCAGCTGGTCGCCGCGGTCGAGAAATTGCAGGGCTGACGCCTTGGTGCACCCCGGCGAAAGCCGGGGCCCATCGCAACGTCGCACAACCTATCTGGACCCCGGCTTTCGCCGGGGCACACGGAAGAACCAAATGACCGACCTCTTTTCGAAATTCGACCCGCTGATCCAGCAGCGCGAGGATCTGCTCGCGACCGGCGTCACCGATCCGTTCAGCCTGGTGATGGAAAAGGTGATTTCGCCGACCGTCGCGATCTGCAACGGGCGCGAGACGATCCTGCTCGGCACCTACAACTATATGGGCATGACCTTCGACGAGGATGTCATCGCCGCGGGCAAGGACGCGCTCGACAAATTCGGCAGCGGCACGACCGGCAGCCGCGTCCTCAACGGCACCTATCAGGGCCACAAGGAGTGCGAAGACGCGCTCAAGGAATTCTACGCCATGGATCATGCCATGGTGTTCTCGACCGGATACCAGGCGAACCTCGGCATCATTTCGACGATCGCGGGCAAGGGCGACTATGTCATCCTCGACATCGACAGCCACGCGTCGATCTATGACGGGTGCAAGATGGGCGACGCCGAAATCGTCGCTTTCCGCCACAATGACGTCGAAGCGCTCGAAAAGCGCCTGAAGCGCTTGCCCCCCGACGCGGGCAAGCTCGTCGTGCTCGAGGGCGTCTATTCGATGCTCGGCGACATCGCACCGCTGAAGGAAATGATCCGCGTCTCGAAGGAAGCCGGCGCGATGGTGCTGGTCGACGAAGCCCATTCTATGGGCTTCATCGGCGAGCACGGCCGCGGCGTCGCCGAGGCGCAGGGCGTGATCGACGATGTCGACTTCATCATCGGTACGTTCAGCAAGAGCGTCGGCACCGTCGGCGGCTTCTGCGTGTCGAACCATCCGAAGTTCGAGATCATGCGGCTCGTCTGCCGCCCCTATGTTTTTACCGCCTCGCTGCCGCCGAGCGTCGTCGCGACCGCCGCGACGAGCATCCGCAAACTGATGCACGGGTCGAACAAGCGCGCGCACCTCTGGGAAAATTCGAAGGTGCTGCACCAGGGCCTTCGCGACCTCGGCTTCACGCTCGGCACCGAAGAGCCGCAGTCGGCGATCATCGCGGTGATCATGCCCGACCTCGAACGCGGCGCGATGATGTGGGAAGCGCTGCTCGAAGAAGGGCTTTACGTCAACCTCGCGCGCCCGCCGGCGACGCCCGCGGGCATGACGCTGCTGCGCTGCTCGCTCTGCGCCGAACATAGCATCGAGCAGGTCAGGGAAATCCTTGGCCGGTTCGAACGCGCAGGCGCACGCGTGGGTATTATCGGCTGAATCGAGCCCGGCTGCCGACCAGCGGATTCCTTTTCGGGGCGAGTTGAAGCGGCGCCGGATCGGCAAGGGCTTCGGCGCTTTGCGGCGCCGTGCTTGTCCGGTAAGACGTGCGCGTGTTCGAGCGGGATATCGATAATGAAAACGACGGCCGGCGGGAGCGTATTCGCTTCTGGCTGACGATCGTTCTTGGCGCGGTCCTGACCGGAATCGTCGGAGCGCTCGTGCTGCTGCTTGCGCAGGCCAACGATAATTACGACCGCTCGCTCGGCTGGCAGACGCAGAGCATGGAGGTGATCTCGCAGACCCGCTCGGTCGACGCGGCGATCGCGCGCGCCGAAGCGGCGCTCGGCCGCTTCGCGGTCGGGCTGCAGAAAGAGGACGGCCGCATTTACGAGTACCAATGGGGTCGCGCGCGGCAGTTCCTCACGCAATTGCGAAGAAATGTGCGCGACAATCCGAAACAGATGGCGCTCGTCGAACAGCTGACGCGCGAAATGGACAGTCGCGGCGCCCAGCTCGGCGATGCGGCGCTCAGCGCGAATTACAACCAGACCGTCGCCGCCATTTCCAAATTCTACGCGGCCGGCAAGGGCCAGGGGCTCGGCCGGATCGACAAGGTGCTGAGCGAGATCATCGCCAACGAGCGAGCGCTGCTCCGCGAGCGCAACCGCCTTGCCGCCGCCGATCGCGCCAGCCTCAACCAGGCGATCCTGCTCTTCTCGCTGCTCGGCGCCGCCGCCGCGGTCATCGCAATCGGCGCGACCTTCTCGCTGATCCGCGCCGAGGGCGAACGGCGCCTCGCACGGCGTGAGCAGTTCGCCGAAAGCGACCGCGCGATGCAGCTCGAAGCCGCGGTCGAGGAACGCACCGCCGAGCTTGCGCACGCGAACGATGCACTGCGCAACGAGATGACCGATCGCGAGGCGGCCGAGGCGCAGTTGCGCCAGGCCCAGAAGATGGAAGCGGTCGGTCAATTGACCGGCGGCATCGCACATGATTTCAACAATATGCTCGCGGTCGTCGTCGGTGGGCTCGAACTCGCGCAGCGCTGGCTACCCGGCAAACCCGAAAAAGCGCAGCGGCACCTCGTCAACGCGCTCGACGGTGCCAATCGCGCGGCCGACCTGACACGGCGGCTCCTCACCTTTGCCCGGTCGGAACCCGCCCGCCCCGAAATGACCGTCGTCGACGAATGCATCGCCAGCTTTGCCGAACTGATCGAGCGGACGATCGGCGACCGGATTGCGTTGACACTCGAACTCCAGGCCGACCACCTCGCGTGCTGGGTCGACCGGCAACAGTTCGAAAATGCGCTGCTCAACCTCGCGGTCAACGCGCGCGACGCGATGAACGGCCACGGATCACTGACCATCCGCACGGTCGGCGATGGCGAGGACCGGGCACTCGCGGTGCAGGTGATCGACACCGGCTGCGGCATGTCGCCCGAGGTGCTCGAGCGCGTCTTCGACCCCTTCTACACCACCAAACCCGCCGGTCAGGGAACCGGGCTCGGGATGAGCCAGGTCTTCGCTTTCTGTCGCCAATCGGGCGGCGAGGTGCAGATTTCCTCGACCGAAGGCGAAGGGACGAGCGTCGCGATGCTGCTTCCGGTCGCCAAACCGCAGGGGGATGCCGTGACCGAAACGCTGGCTGACGAAGCCGCCAGTCCAGACACGCCCGCCGACGCGCTCAGTATTCTCGTTGTCGAAGACGATGCGCGCGTTCTTGCCGCAACGGTCGATGCAGTCAGCGAACTCGGCCACACCGCGGTCGCGTGCGGAAATCCGCTGGAGGCCGAGGCTCTGGTGGAAGACCATGGGGGCTTCGACCTCATATTGTCCGACGTCCTGATGCCCGAGCTCACGGGGCCCGAAATGGTCGCGAAACTGAAGCAGCGCTGGCCCGAACTGTCGGTGCTGTTCGTGACGGGCTATGCCGGTGACGCAAGCGAGGACGCTGCCTTCGGCGACCATGACGTGCTGCGAAAGCCGTTCACGCTGACGGCGCTCGATCAGGCGATCCGGCGCAGCGGCGAGCCCCGGCCCGAGGGGCAACGGCTGGCCAGCTAGCGGATCGCGCCGCTCTTCATCAGCCGCGGGACCAACGTCAGCGCGGCGACGAGGGGCCAGCGGCGTTGCCAGGGCTTGATCTCGATCTTCGTGCCCGCGTGGCGGTTGATCTTCCACGCCAGATAATCGATCCCCCCCGCATAGGTGAGGCTGGCCTTCGCGAGCCGCGCGATGCTGAGAAGCTTGCCCTCCAGCCGCCGCCGCGTCCAGCCGCCGCTACGCAC
>NZ_DASWTD010000239.1:0-5771 GCF_036402335.1 Sphingopyxis sp.
GATGAGGACGCCGGGCATGATCGGCCGGCCGGGGAAATGCCCCTGGAAAAAGGGCTCGTTCATCGTCACCGCCTTGACCGCGTGGATCGAGGTGTCCTTCACCATCGATTCCACCCGGTCGACGAGCAGCATCGGATAACGGTGCGGCAGCAGCGTCAGGATCCGGCGGATATCCACCGGACCCATGGCCCCTGCCCCGTTTTCCCCGTCCGCCATATGCTTAGCGCGTGGTGGGCGCGGTGCCGGCGGGCGCCGGAGCGGCCGGCTGCGTGCCCTGTGCGGCGCGCGCCTGGTCCATCAGTTGCTGGTTGCGCTGCTGGACAAGCTGGCCCGGCTGGTAACCGGCGGGAACCGCGGTCGAGACGGTGGGCAGGATGCGGTTGAGTTCGGCAACCACCGCATCGGTGATGTCGACATTGTTTTCACGCGCGAACACCGCGTCGGGATTGAGCAGCAGGTCGATCTTTTTCGCGGTCATCGCAGCCTTGACCGCTTCGTTCATGCGAACGCTGATCTGATCCTCGACATAGGCGATGGCGAGGTCGACGGGCGCGCCGATGCGGCCGAGTTCGGTCTGCGCTGCCTGGCGCTTGTCCTGCACCGCCTTGGCCGCGGCCTGAAGCGTCGTCTGGTTCTGCGGCGTCTTTTTCGCTTCTTCGTTATATTTGGCGATCAGGACGTTGATTTCGGCCTGCAGCGTCTGTCCGCGCGACTGCTGCTGGTCGATCTGCGCCTTGTAGGTGGTTTCGATCTGGGTCGATGCCGCCTGGAAAGCGTTCGAGCGCGCGGCGGCGATGCGAACGTCGGCGACGCCAACGCCCTTCGCCTGTGCGAAAGCGGGAGCCGACAGGATAGGCGAAACCGACAGGGTGGCGACGGCCAGCGCCGAAGCGACAAGAATTTTCTTCATCAGAATTGGGTTCCTACGTTGAATGAGAAGCGTTTGGTGTCATCGCCCTCTTCTTTGCGAAGGGCGTAAGCGAAATCGATCCGGAAAGGACCGAAAGGAGAGTTCCAGTTGACCCCGGCGCCGATCGAGACGCGCGGCATCCACGTGTCGCCGAAGAAACGTTCTTCGAACGGCGAGAGGTTGGAGGTCGTACCGTCCGGGCAACTTATGTAGCCGCCGCCGGGGATCGGCGGCGTGTTGGCGTTGCCATCGTGATCGACCAGCCCCTGCGTTGCGAAGCTGACGCCGCCGGTGGTCGAATTGCGGCACAGATTCTTGGTCAGGCCGTCGGCGGGATCCTTGAAATTCGCCAGCGTTGTCAGCGTCGGGCGCTTCACGCTGAACACCGACCCGACATCGAGGAAGATCGACGGCCGCAGCCCCAGTTCCTTCGCGCCGGTGCCGAGCGGAATATCAAGCTCGAGCCGGCCCTGATAATAAGCGCGGCCACCGAGTGCGTCGTCGATCTGGCCGCGATCGCTGTTGCTGTCGGTAATGACCTTGGGGTTGGCGGGATCGGTATTGTCGACGCCGTAGCGGATCACGCGCGGGCCGATACCGCGAATGTCGAAACCGCGCATCTGCGGTTCACCGAGGAAGAAACGGTCGGTCAGGCGAACCTTGTCGCTGGTCGGTGTCGGGCGGCCGCCGAACGGATAGATATAACCGCCCTCGGCCGACACGTTCAGGATGAAGCGGCTGCCGAGATTGAAGTGCTTCGATGCGTTCGCGCGGGTACGCACATATTTGACGCTGCCGCCAAGGCCGGCAAAATCCTGGCTGAGCGACAGCGACTGGCCGCGCGTCGGGCGCAGGCGGTTGTCGCGGTCGTCATAGGCCAGCGTATAACCGATCAGCGAGGTCGTGCGCGTGCCGATCGCGTCGCAGAGGTAGCGGCCCGCGACGAACGGATCGCACTGGCCGCCGAAATAATAGAGATCCTTGTCGAGCGTCACATCGTCATAATTGAGGCTGTAGCGCGCGAAGAAGGACATGAATTCTGTAAGCGGCACACCGGCGTTGAGCTGAAAACCGGTCGTAACCTGCTGGAACGTCGTGCGGCGATCGTTGTTGATGAAGTTGAACGAGTTCAGGTCGCGGCGATAGACGCTGCCGCCGACCGAGATATTGCGGTCGAACAGATAGGGTTCGGTGAAGCCGAGTTCGATCGACTTCGAATAGCTCGAATAATTGACCGACGCCTGGAGCTGCTGGCCGAGGCCGCGGAAGTTGCGCTGGCGGATCGACGCCTGGAGCAGGAAATTCTCGATCGACGAGAAGCCCGCCGACAGCGACAGCTCGCCCGTCGGCTTTTCCTCGACATTGGTTTCGAGGACGATGCGGTCGGGCGCGCTGCCTTCCTTGCGCTCGATTTCCAGATTTTCCTGGAAATAGCCGAGGCTGTTCAGGCGGTTCTCGGTGCGCTTGATACCGAAGCTGTTGAAAGCGTCGCCTTCGTTCAGGCGGAATTCGCGGCGTACGACCTTGTCGTGGGTCAGCGTGTTGCCGTTGACGTCGATCCGCTCCACGTAGGTACGCGGGCTTTCGCCGACGTTGAAGGTGATCGCCATCGTGCGCGTTTCGGCGTCGCGGCGGAATTCGGGATTGATGTCGGCAAAGGCGTAGCCGAACAGGCCCGCGGTTTCGCTGAGGCTCTCGACGGTGTCTTCGACGAGCTTGGCATCGTACCAGTCGTCCTTCTTCATCGGGAGCATCTTCTTCAGCATTTCGGGCTGGAAGTCGCGGATTTCGCTCTTCACGTCGACGTCGCCGAACTTGTAGCGCTCGCCTTCCTCGACGACGTAGGTGATGATGAAGTCCTGCTTGTTGCTCGTCAGTTCGGCGACCGCCGAAATCACGCGGAAATCGGCATAGCCGTTCTGCAGGTAGAAGAGCCTGAGCTTCTGCTGGTCATAGGCGAGGCGATCAGGGTCGTAGCTGGTGTTCGACGACAGGATCGTCAGCAGGCCCGATTCCTTGGTCGCCATCTCGTCCTTGAGATCGCCGTCGCTGAACTTCTCGTTGCCGATGATGTTGATCTGGCGGACCTTCGACTTCGGCCCCTCGTTGATTTCGAACACGACATCGACGCGGTTCTGGTCGAGCGATACCATCTTGGGCTCGACCGTCGCGGCGAAGCGGCCCTGGCGCTTGTAGAGCTCGATGATGCGCGCGACGTCGGCACGAACCTTCGAGCGGGTGAAGATCTGGCGCGGCGCGAGTTTTATCTCGGGCCGGATCTTGTCTTCCTTCAGGCGCTTATTACCTTCCAGAATGACCCGGTTGATCACCGGGTTCTCGGTAACCTGGATCTGCAGCGCACCGGCATTGTCGGTAATCTGGAAGTCCTTGAACAACTCGGTTGCGGCAAGATCCTTGAGCGCCTGGTCGAGCGTCGCGCGGTCATAGGGCTGGCCGACGCGCAGGCGCAGGTACGACAGGATCGTCTGCGCCTCGAGCCGCTGGTTGCCGACGACAGTGATCGACTGGACCGTCGTCGCGGTCGGCGCCGCTTCGGGAGCGGGCGCCGGGACCGTCGGCGGAGCGACCTGCTGCGCCATCACCGGCGCGCTGAGCATCGTGCCTGCCATGAGGAAGGCCGACAGCTGTGTCCGCGCCGAGAATTTGTGTGAAGCCACGCTGTTCATCCCGAAAAAATAACTCAAAAGCGACAAACCCGCCTGACCGCAGGATCGCGCGCAACTCCCTGCCCCGGAATCGTTAGCCAATCAAGCGGGCGATCCTGTCCCACACCCCAATTGAGCCCAAATCGTTGAAAGTTACGACCAGCATCAGCGTGACAATCGCTGCAAAGCCGAATCGGAACGCCCATTCCTGCGCCTGCGGAGGCGCGGGACGTCGCCGGATCGCCTCATAGGCGTAAAAGGCCAGATGACCGCCATCGAGCATGGGCAATGGCAAGAGGTTGATGAACCCCAGATTGATGGAAATGAAGGCAATGAACGAGATGAGCACCGCTACCCCGAGCGTGGCCACCTCGCCCGACTGCTTGGCGATCCGGATCGGCCCGCCCATTTCTTTGACGGAACGCTGGCCGGTCACGAACTGGCTCATGATATTGCCTGTCAGCCGGACCAGCCCCCAGGTATGCGCAGCGCCCGTCTGGACCGCCGTTAACGGGCCAACAGCATCGTAGACCGGCGCGCCCGAACGGACGCCGATAATGGCCCGTTCGACCTTGTTGCCGAACTGATCGGTTTCCGAGATCATCCGCGGCCGCAAGGTGATGTCGAGCCGCTCGCCGCCGCGATCGATCACAAGATCGGCCGGCTTGCCGAGATCCGTGGCGACCGCCATCGGAATATCGTCGAATATTTTCATCGGCCGGCCGTTGATCGCGACGATGCGATCGCCGACCCTGAGGCCAGCTTGCTGCGCGGCACTCTGCGCCGCGACCCCACCGATCACCGGCGGCGTCTGCGGAATGCCGTAAGTCATGTACAGCGCGGCAAAGATCGCAATCGCGAACAGGAAATTGGTCATCGGCCCCGCAAGCACGATCAGCGCACGCTTCCACACCGGCTGCGCGGGAAAGGTGTGCGACCTTTGCTCGGCGGGCAATTGCTGCCAGTCGGCGTCGGGCTGGCTGACCGCGTCGCGGTCGCCCGCAAACTGGACATAACCACCCAGCGGCAACCAGCCGATCTTCCATTCGGTGCCGCGCTTGTCGGTCCAGCCGAGGATTTTCCGGCCGAAACCGATCGAGAAGGTATCCGCCTTCACCCCGCACCAGCGGCCGACGATATAATGGCCATATTCGTGCACGAACACGAGCGGCCCCAGAACCGCGAGGAACGCGACCGGATAAAGCCAAAGCGGAATGTCAGGCATGTTCATATTGGTCCACAAACCTCTGTGCAGCCGCGCGGGATGACGCATCGACGCTGAATATGTCCTGAAGCGATGCGGGCACTGCGGGTGCCTCGGCATCGATCACCCGGCGCACCGTATCGACGATCGCGGGGAAGGCAATGCGGCCAGCGAGGAAAGCGGCCACCGCAATCTCGTTCGCGGCGTTGAGCTGTGCCGGCCGGGCGCCGCCCTGCGCGATCGCCGTGCGGCAGAGCGCCGTCGCGGGAAAGCGCACTTCGTCAGGCGCCTCGAAATCGAGCCGTGCGATGCTGGCGAGGTCGAGCGGCGCGCACGGCGTCGCCATCCGCTGCGGCCAGGCGAGCGCGCTGCTGATCGGGATCCGCATGTCGGGCGAGCCGAGCTGCGCGAGCGTCGAGCAATCGATATATTCGACGAGGCTGTGGATCACCGATTGCGGGTGGACGAGGATCTCGATGCGGTCGAGCCCGACGGGGAACAGATGGTGCGCCTCGATCAGCTCGAGGCCCTTGTTCATCATCGTCGCCGAATCGACGCTGATCTTGGCGCCCATCGACCAGTTCGGATGCGCCACGGCCTGCGCGGGCGTAACCCTCGCCATGCCCTCGGCGCTCATCGTGCGGAAAGGGCCGCCGCTGGCTGTGAGGATGATGCGGCGCACCTGGTCGATCCGCCCGCCCGCGAGGCACTGGAAGATCGCATTATGCTCGCTGTCGACGGGCAGGATCGTCGCGCCCGATTTGCGCGCAGCCGCGGTCATCAACTCGCCGGATGATACCAGAGCTTCCTTGTTGGCGAGCGCAACGTCGGTTCCGGCTTCGAGTGCGGCCATCGTCGGCGCCAGCCCCGCGATCCCGACGATCGCCGCCATCACGAGGTCGACTGGACGTTTCGCCGCCTCGACCAGCGCATCGGCGCCAGCAGCGGTTTCGATGCCTGTCCCGGCCAGCGCATCCTTGAGTTCGCCGTA
>NZ_DASWTD010000240.1:0-5044 GCF_036402335.1 Sphingopyxis sp.
CTGCTCTTCATCCTGTCGGGCAAGGCCGAAAGTCCGCTGACGCTGATCCTGGCCGGAATCGCGGTCGGCACGCTCGCGGTCGCGGGGACGAGCCTCGCGCTCAACCTGTCGCCCAATCCGTTCGCGGCGATGGAGATCATGACCTGGCTACTCGGCAGTCTCGAGAACCGGTCGTTCGAGCATGTGTGGATCGCGTTGCCGTGCATTGCGATCGGCGGCGCGATGCTGCTGTGGAACGGCCGCGCGCTCGACACGCTGACGCTCGGCGAGGATGCGGCGCAGGCGCTGGGCACCGACCTGCGGCGAACAAGATTGCGGCTGCTGATCGGAACCGCGATCGGGGTCGGCGGCGCGGTCGCGGTGTCGGGCGCGATCGGTTTCGTCGGGCTGATCGTGCCGCACCTGATCCGCCCGCTTACCGACCGCAGCCCGTCGGCGATCCTGCTGCCCTCGGCGATCGGCGGCGCGGCGTTGCTCACGCTCGCCGATCTGGGTGTCCGCATCATCCCGACGACGAACGAGCTGAAGCTGGGGGTCGTTACCGCCTTTCTGGGGGTACCGATCTTCCTCCTCCACCTGATGCGGGAGCGACGGATATGGTGAGCATCACGCTGGACGAGGTCGACGTCACGTTGGGGCGCCGCACGGTCGTGCATGGCGTCAGCACAGCCTTTCGCGCGGGCACGCTAACCGGAATCGTCGGACCCAACGGCGCGGGCAAGTCCACATTGGCGCGCGCGATGCTCGCACTTGTGCCTGCGAGCGGGGCAGCGGAGGTCGACGGCGTCGATGTAGCGGCAATGCCGCGCAGCGAGCTGGCGCGGCGCATCGCCTATGTCCCGCAGGGCCAAACCCTGCACTGGCCGCTCACGGTCGAGCGGCTGGTCGGGCTGGGACGGCTGCCGCACCTCGCGCCGATGTCGCGGATTTCGGACGCCGACACCGCAGCCATCGAACGCGCGATGGCGCGTGCCGATGTGCTGGAACTGCGCGACCGGATCGCGACCGAGCTGTCGGGCGGCGAACGCGCGCGCGTGCTGTTCGCGCGCGCGCTGGCGGTCGAGGCGCCCGCGCTGATCGCCGACGAGCCGCTCGCAAGCCTCGATCCCGGGCACCAGATCGACGTGATGGACATGCTGCGCGCCGAGGCGGCGGGAGGCGGACTGGTGATTGCGGTGCTGCACGATCTGACGCTCGCGGCGCGCTATTGCGACCGGCTGCTGCTGATCGACGAAGGGCGGATCGTCGCCGACGGGACACCCGCCGAGGTGCTGACAGCCGAACGGCTGCGCGCGGTCTATGGCATCGACGCAGAGGTCGAGACGGGCGGTGAGTGGCCGACGATCACGCTCTTCGGGCGCGCCCGATGAGCGCCGAAACACTGTTCGCCGAGCAGGGATATGCCGCGGTGCCGCTGTTCGATCCCGAACTGGTCCGCGCAGCCGCGGCCGATATCGCCGAGCATATCGATCGCGTCTCGCGCGCGCTCTACCTGCCGTTTGAGCAAAGCTGCCCCGACACGCCGCTGACCGAACGCATCGACAGCGTCTATGCGCACGAACGTAGCGTCGCGAACCTGCTGCGCGTTGCGGTGTGCACCGACGCGCATCGCGGACCGCGATTGCAGGCGCTGGCGAACGATCCGCGGCTGATCGAGACCGCCGGGCGGATCAGCGCCCGCGCGCTGTCGGGCAAGATCGTGCGCGTGCGCGCGAGCATCGCCTGCTTTCCCGAGCATCGCCACGCCTGGCACAGCGACGTCGCACGCGACGACGGCGCCGGATGCGGCAAGGTCGCGGTGACCGCGTGGATCCCGCTGAGCGATGCCGGGCCCGAAAGCGGCGGGCTGGAGATTGCGGCGGGGCGCCAGCCCGCGCCGCTCGCGAGCGAGGGCGACGATGGTTTCGAAATCCCCGAATGGCGGCTCGCCGGCCTGCCGCGCGTGCAGCCCATATGTCCGGCAGGGACGGTGCTGTTCCTCGATCGCTTCACCCCGCACCGCACCCTGCCCGCGCGCGCGACACGCTTCGCGCTCGTCGTCTGGATGAAGGCGGCCTAGCCGCTCCCGCCGCTGCGGCAAAAGCCGACGACATAGTCGATGATCATCCGGTCGCGCTGCAGCGACGGCGGGCCGAGCACCCCCTGCGCATGGGGCGGCAGATGGTCGACCGCATGGGTCGCGCCCTCGCCGAAGACATAATGGTCGAACCAGGTGCGCCATGCCTCGCGTTCGCTGTCGGGAAGCTCGCGGATCGAGTGCATCGCGAGCATCAGCGCGGCGAAGGGAAAGCGGTCCTGCCGCTGGCCGAACCAGTAGTTGACGAGGACGTTCAGCGCCCCCTCGCTACGCACATGATGCCACCACATCGGGGGCATATAGATGGCGTCACCGGGCGCGAGATCGGCAACCAGCTTGTGCCGCTCGGCCTCGGCATAGAGGGGGTAACGCGCATGGTCGGGATGGTCGGGGTCGACCATGCTCGTCGGCTGACCCGCGATGGTGCGCTCGACCGGGCCGACATAAAGGTTCGCTATCTGCCCGGGCGGGAAGAGGGTGAAACGCCGGCGGCCCGCGACGACGACCGCGATGTTCGCCGCCATGTCGTAATGCGGGGCGATACGGCTGGTGTTGCCGACCCAGATGCGGGGTTCGACGCCGGTGTCGACGGGCAGCGGATTTTCGGCGGCGAAGCTCGCGACGCTTTCGGGCGTCGGAGTCGACCCCGCGTAGAGCGTCGGCGGATCGGCGGCACCGCGCAGCGCGAGCAGGCGCGTGACGAGGGCCGTCATCGGCATCTTTTCGCTGCGGAAATTCACGCCGCGCATGTCGTCGGTGTAGAAATAGCGCCCGCCCGTTTCGGCGAGACCGACGAGCACGGTCAGCGGTTTTCCATTGTCGCGCGCCGCGAGATAGGCGGCGATCGCCTCGTCGCCACCGCGCGCCGCGGCAACCGCGGGCCAGTCGCTCGCGATACCGCGAATGACGACGGGACGATCGGCCGCCTCGACCACGGCTGCGATCGCGACACGGTCGCTGCCGGATATCTCTTCCAATGCCCCGCTCACACCGGCTCCCCTCCCGCTTACCGGGCAGGTTCGACCCGAACCGTCCGGCTGGCGCGCTTGCCGTCGGCGGAGCGGCTGCGCAGGTCAACCGCGCCGCTGACCGCGACGGGGCCGGCATAGCGCGTCCAGGCGCCGCCTTCGACACGATATTCGATCGCCGTGCCGGGGAACATGCTGTTCGCCTCGAGTTTGCCGTTCGCGATGCGTGCGCCCGGCGGCGCAACGCGATAGGCGACGCCGATCCTTTCGAGCATCGGGAATTGCGTCGCGACACGCCCGGCGAAATTCTGCCAGCCGGCCTTGAGCTTTGCGGCATCGACACGCTTGTCGCCCCATTCATAGCTGGCCCCAGCCTGATAGGCCGGGGTCCATGGTGCCGGCGCCCACGCACGCTCGGCAAGCGCGAGGAGGCGTGGGAACAGCATATAGTCGACCTGCGCGTCGGTGCGGATCGTCTCGCTCCAGAGTTGCGCCTGCAGCCCGGCGACGCGATGTCCGGGCTGAAGCACAGGCTTGTCCTCGATCGCCTTGCCCTCGGCATAGATGTTGCGGATCATCGCAGCATTGGCGGGCAGGTTGTCGGGCATGAAACCAAAGACCTGATACGGGTCGACGCCGCGCGAAGCCCAGTCGTAGCCGCCCTCTTCGGGATGCGGCGCGTAGGGCATGTCGAAATAGCCGAGATCGGGGATCGACAGCACCGCGTCCCAGCCGCGGTTCATCTGGTCATGCGCCTCGCGGATCGCGCCGGTGTGGAGCACGCCCCAGATATTGGTCTGCACCAGATGCGGTTCTTTCGGCATCGCCGCGGTTTCGGTGTGACCCATGCCGTCGCTCCAGCCGCCGGTACGCAGGCCCTTAGCCGCGAGGCTCGCGGTTACCCGTTCGATGAAGCGCGGGGTGAGCTTGCCCGCATCGCCGCCATTTTCGGCAATCATCGCCTTGCACGCCGGGGACTTCACCCACGCGCCCGCGGTTTCGTCGGCGCCGAGATGGAAGGTCTTGAGCGGCGCGCCTGCCTGCTTGTGCATCGCGGCCAGCGCATCGACGACGGTATCGACGAAGCGATAGGTCGCGGGAATGCAGACGTTCAGCGTATTGTCGCTGTAATTCTGGATGCTGCGATATTCGGTGGTGTCGGCGGGGTCGATCAGGCGATATTCGTCGGCCTCCGCCGTCTTGCCCGCAGCGGTCAACCGCGCATGACGCACCTCCATCGCCATGATCGCGGCGCGGCTGTGGCCGGGCATGTCGATCGACGGGATCACCTCGATCTGACGCGCCGCCGCCGCCTCGACGATCGCGACATAGTCGGCGGTCGTCAGATAGCCGTTGACGCCGCCCGCACCATCCGGTCCCGCGCCGAGTTGCGGGAGGATGCACGTCGTCTCCGAAGGATCGTGGCAACGCTTCGATCCGATTTCGGCGAGTTCGGGAAGTGCCGGGATCTCGATGCGCCATCCCTCGTCCTCGGCGAGATGAAGGTGGAGTTTGTTGAGCTTGTACGCCGCCATCGCTTCGACGAGCTTCAAAATCTCATCACGGCTGTGGAAATTGCGGCCAAGATCGATGTGAAGGCCGCGGAAGCCATATTCGGGGGCGTCCTCGACGTGCAGCGGCTTGAGCTTGCCCTTTTCGAACGCCGCCTGCTGCGCGAGCGAGCGCAGCGCGTAGCTGGCGCCCGCCGCATCATGTGCGGCAATGGTGATACCCGACGGTTTGACGTCCAGAATATAGCCTTCGGGCTTGGCGGCTGCGGCAGGGTCGATGCGGATCGTCAGCGGCAGCGCGCCGCCCTCGGCGATACCCAGCGCCGCCAGCGCAGGCGCAATGGCGCCACGTTCGACACCATCCAGCGTCAGGGCGATACCGCGGCCAAGATCAGCGACCCGGCCGAAGCTCTGTACCGCCTTTGCCGGCTTCGGCAGGATGATGATCCCCATCGCTTCAGGCGCCAACCGGTCAGCCTGCAATTCGA
>NZ_DASWTD010000241.1:0-4742 GCF_036402335.1 Sphingopyxis sp.
GAGGGTCTATCGAGAAAGGAAACCGCGGACCGCCTCGGCGTGAGCGAGAATGACGTGAAGAACCATCTCGTCCGCGGGCTGCAGAAGGTCATGGAAGCCATGGCGAAGGACGACGCGCGCGCAATCGACGATGCACCGGCGGTTATCGACAAGAAGGGTGAAGTGATTGGCAAGCGCCGGCCCCATTAACGCGATCGACGAACAGGCGAGCATGTGGGCGGTCGAGATGGCGCACGGCGACCTGACGCCCGAACTCCGTGCCAACCTCGAAACCTGGCTTGCCGCCGACGGGCGCCATCGCGGCGCCTATGTGCGCGCCTGCGCCTGGCTGCGCGCCATGGAAGATGCGGTGATCGGAGAGCAGTCCCTCCCGGCGGGATTGACACCCGCACCTCCGCCGCCCCGCTCTGTCAACGACAATTGCCGCAGCGACCCTGACGACGTCGCGCCCCGCCCCTTGCGCGCCGCCTTGTCCCTCTGGAGCGGAAGGGCGTTTGCGGGCGGCGCGGCGCTGGCGATGTCGCTCGCGGCGCTCGCCGCCGTGGGCATTCCGCTTCCCTGGCTGTTCGAAAAAACGGGGGTGGCCACGGTCCAAAAGATAGTGACCCTGAAGGACGGTTCGGTCGCCACCCTCGCCCGCGACGCGCGGATCGAAGTCGCGTTATCGGACAATATCCGCAAGATCACCTTGCTGAATGGCGAAGCCGTCTTCGAGGTCGCGAAAGACAAGTCCCGCCCCTTTGTCGTACGCTCGGGCGACGTCTATGCGCAGGCCACCGGAACCATCTACTCGGTACGGCGGGTTGGCCCGACGGGAGGCACCGTAAAAGTGATGGAGGGGAGCGTGCTCGTATGGCCGCGCGACGAACGCGACCAAGCGGTTCTCCTTCACGCCGGCGGATCGGTGAGCCTCGACCCGGGACCGGTTACCCCGAATACCGCGCCCCAGCGCGTTGCCCCGCGCCGCTTGCCGCCGCCCGAACTGGCACAGATTTCCCTCGACAATGTGTCCGTCCGCTCCGCCGTCGCACGCTTCAACCGCGTCAATTCGACCCAGATCATCCTAGCCGACGCGGCAATCGCCGACGTGAAAATCATCGGCCTCTATCGCGCCAACGACCCCGAACATTTCGCCGAAGCGGTCGCTGCGATCTCTGGAGGACATATTGAACGATCGGGGCGGTCGATCGTAATAAAAAAGCAACAAAACTGAACAATTACAATAATATACTTCCCGCTGATCCAAACATCGTCGGGCCTCGTCGATAGCATTGTGAACATCGACAAGGGGTTTCCTGAAAATGCATTCATCCTGTTTCCGGTCGGCTGCTTCGGCAGCAGCGATCATGATTGCCACTTGCCTTCCCGCAACCGTCCAGGCGCAAGTCCGCAGCTTTGATGTGCCAGCGCAATCGGCATCGAGCGGAATTCGCGAATTCGCACGTCAGGCCGGTATCCAGGTCACACTGGCCGGCCGCGACGGCGACGGCCGCACGACCAATTCGGTTCGCGGCAGCCTTGAAATACGCGACGGGCTGAACCAGCTACTCGCCGACACCGGATTGAGCGTGCGATCCTTCGACGGCAAGGTCGCCATTCTTGCGGCGGATTCGACCGAGGTCGCGGATGTCGGCGAGACCATCACCGTAACCGGCTCGCGTATCGCCCGCCCCGAGCTGGAATCGGCGATGCCCATCGGGGTCGTCAGCATGGAAGCGGGCCGCAAGGCCGGCAACACCACCGTTTATGAAACCGTCCTGCGCGATGTCGCAGTGGGCCCGGGCAATGGTCCGTACAACAGCGCGCCCGAGGGTCAGTATGACGGCGGTATGGCGACGATCGAATTGCGCAATATGGGGGTCAGCCGGTCGCTGACGCTGATCGACGGGCGCCGCCGCGTCTCGGGCGCCGCCTCGTCCTCGGCGGTCGATATCAACATGATCCCGTCGGGCATGGTCGAACGCATCGAGATCGTCACCGGTGGCGCCGCCGCGATCTATGGCGCCGACGCCGTGACGGGCGCCGCCAACATCATCACCCGGACCGATATCGACGGGCTGGAAATTTCGGCAACGACGGGCTTCACGCAGGACGGGGGCGGATCCAAATCGCAGGTGTCGTTCGTAGCCGGCACGAGATTTTCCGACGATCGCGGGACAATCACCATCGGCGGCACGTGGATGAAGAACAACCCGATCTATTTCCACCAGCGCTACGCCAAAGACACCAATATCAGCTACCAGACCAATCCGGACAACACGGGTCCCGACGATGGCATCCCCGACCGCGTCATCCGGTACAATATGACGAACATGTATCTGCAGCCCAATGCCAATATCTATGTGGGCGGCAAAACCTATCTGCTGTCGCCCGATGGTTCGGCCTATGTCGGACAATATGCGAATGGCTGCATTTCGGGCTGCGGGACCTCGCGCGACGGCGGCGATGGCGGCTTTCCGCAGAGCCAGTACTGGAGCGATTTCCTGATCGCCCCGATCGAAAACTACGCCTTCATCGGCCGGTTCGATTATGAGGTCGCCGACTGGCTGAACTATGATTTCCGGGTCGATTATGGCCGGTCGCAATATGACGCCTACCGCCGCCCGTATCGCGACGACGATCGCCTGACCTGGCTCAACGGTGCCGGCGGCGCCACGGCCTATCTCGACAATCCCTATCTGCCCGGTTCCTTTCGCGAGATCATGCTCGCGAACAATCTGACGTCGACCGCGGTGCGCCGCAGCTATGAAAATTTCGGCCAGATGACCGACTATAGCGATCGCCAGAGCCTGACCGTCAGCACCGGCTTCAACGGCGAACTGGCCGGCGGGTTCAAATGGGAAGTGTTCGGCCAATATGGCCGCAGCACCAACGACATCCATGCCGACAACGTGCCGATCGCGTCGCGGCTGATCGCGGCCCGCGATGTGGTTTCCGATCCGGTTTCGGGCGCCCCCGTGTGCCGCGACGCCACGGCGCGCGCGAACGGCTGCGTCCCCTTCAATATCTTCAGCGAGGCGCCGCTCACTGCCGCGCAGCGCGGCTGGATGATGGCGACGCGCCGCAAGCACCGCGAACAGACGCAGAAGATCTTTGGCGCGAACATCGCCGGCAGCCCCTTTTCGTTGCCCGCCGGCGACATCCAGGCGGTCATCGGCGTCGAGCACCGGCGTGAATCGATCCACAATGTCGACGACAATGGTGCCGCCCCGCCCGAAAAGGAGCTCTCTCATCTGGGAGCATGGGCGCCCTACGAGCCCGAACTTCGTGCGTCTAACCATGTGTCGGAAGCCTATGGAGAACTGGTTGTTCCATTGCTCCGCGATATGCCCTTCATCCACAGCCTGACGGTCGAAGGCGCGTATCGCTATTCGGACTACAGCGATTTCGAATCGACCCATACGTGGAAGGTCGGCGGCACGTGGATGCCCTTCTCCGAACTGACGCTGCGCGCGGTGCGCTCGCGCAGCGTACGTGTCCCCAATTTCGGCGAACGCTATTCGTCGCGCGCGGTTCAGGAAATCGGCGTACGCGACGCCTGCCTGCAGACGAGCTACCAAGCGAATCCGACGCGCAAGGCAAATTGCGCGACCTTGATGCAACAACTGGGGATTCCCACACCCTATCTGCCGAGCGAGATCGGCACCGGCTATGTCATCACCGGCGGCAGCGGGGATGTGACACCTGAAACTTCGAACAGCCTGACCTTTGGTCTGGTTTTTCAGCCGCGCTTCCTTCCCGGCTTCGACCTGACCGTCGACTATTGGAACATCAAGCTGGGCAATATGATCGCGGCGATCGGCCAGCAGGACGTGCTGAACCTGTGCATGGATCTGCCATCGATCGACAACCAGTTTTGCGACCGCGTCACGCGCGACGCGCGCGGCTATGCGGAAGGCGTCGACACAAGCTATATGAACGTGTCCGAGTCCGCGGCGAAGGGCATCGACATCGGCGCGAACTACCGCACCAACATGGGGCCGGGACGTCTCGCGCTCGCGCTCCGCGCTACATATCTTATCAACTTCGAGACCACGACCCTGCCCGGCGTCGAGACCAGCCGGATCATCTACGATGGCGGTTATCAGAACCCGCGCGTCCGGGCCAACATGTTCGCCAGCTATACGATTGGCGACTGGGACATCGGGCTGAACACCCGCTTCTGGGGCAGCGCGGTCAATTACACCAACGTATCCGACGAAGCCTATGACAGGAACAAGCTTCCTGCAAAAATCTACAACGACCTGAACGTGGGCTGGAACCTGAACGAGCATGCGACGCTGCGCGTCGGCATCAACAATCTGTTCGACGTCCGGCCATCCTATCGCCCGCGCACCTATTATCAGGGTGGCGGCGGCGTTTACGACGTCTACGGCCGCTACTTCTTCAGCAGCGTCAACTTCAAATTCTGAGGAGGCGCCGCCATGACCCGTATCGCTCGCTCATATCATGCCCGCCGCCTTCTGACGGCAGGCATCGCCGCCGGAGCCCTGGCGTTCTTGCCCGTCGGCGCCTTTGCACAGGACGCACCGGCGGCGGATCCGGCAAGGGACCATCCACCGATCGCGATCATCGCGCATCGCGGCGGTGCGCTGCTGCGCCCGGAAAACACGATGCCGGCGTTTCGGCACGCCGCGACCCTTGGCGTCGAATATCTGGAGTTCGACATGGAGATGACCGCCGACGACCGGGTCGTCGTCTATCATGACGCCACCATCAACCCCGATTTCTGCAAATCCGGC
>NZ_DASWTD010000242.1:0-4753 GCF_036402335.1 Sphingopyxis sp.
GCGGGGGGGGCGCGCAAGCGAACGCCCCGACTGTCCGGTCAACCGGGTGGACTGGCGGCAGGTCGCCCTTCCCCGTATGTCCGGCGCCAAGGCGGCCATGATCCGCATATTTGCGGAGCAGGCCTTCCCCTCAAAAGGCCGGACGGCACCGGGAACGACACCGTCAGTGAGGGCGTGCTAGCATCGGCATCTCGCGACGGCAACCACAACCACCTTGCAAAGATAGGATGGCGCGCGGGTGTTGCAAGAAAACCCACCGCGCCGAACATGCTGAATTGCCGGTTAACCCTGCCGGTTGACGGGCGTTTGACGGCCGATGGCTAATGCATGGTTTATCTTGTTCTGCGGCCCGGGGGCGTCATGTTTTTCAATAAGCGCTGGACCACGCTGCGCATCGGGCGGCATAGACGCGCCATGAGCCTGCTGCTCGTCCTGCTCGGCATGATCTGGGTCCCCACGGCTACGCTGGCGGGGCAGGTCGGTGCGATCGAAATCGGCGATTCGGAAATCACGCTGCGCTTCGACGACCTCGTCGCGGGCGCCTCCTCCTTCCTGCTCGCGGGTCCCGACCGCATCGCGCTCGACATCGCGGGCGCGCAGGCCGGCCGGTCGCTGCAAGGCGCGGGGCTGGTCCGCGCCGTGCGACAGGGACAGCCAGCCCCCGATACAGCGCGGATCGTGCTCGACCTCGCGCGGCCGGCGGTCGTGATCGGTGGGCGTTTCGCTGCCGACGGCCGCAGCCTGACCTTCCAGTTGCGCCCCGTTTCGGCGGGCGAGTTCGAACGTGCCGCGCGCGGTCCGCGCACGCAGTTGCAGCCACCCGCCGGCTTCCGTGCGAAGCCGCCCGAAAAACGCTACAGCGTGACGGTGCCGATCGGAAAGCCCAAGCCTGCGGTCGCCTTGCCGCGCATCGAAGGCCCCGACAACAGCCGCCTGCCGCTCGTCGTGATCGACGCAGGGCATGGCGGGCACGACCCCGGCGCGATCAGTCCGCACAGCGGCAAGCGCGAAAAGGACGTCACGCTCGCGCTCGCCCGCGCGATTCGCGACGACCTCGTCGCCTCGGGCCGCGTGCGCGTCGCGCTGACCCGCGCCGACGACCGCTATCTGGTGCTCGAGGAGCGCTATGGTATCGCGCGGCGGCTGAAGGCCGACCTGTTCATCTCGGTCCACGCCGACGCGGCGGAAAGCGAGACCGCGAACGGCGCGTCGATCTATACATTGTCCGAAGTCGCATCGGACCGCGAAGCGGCGCGGCTCGCGGCGCGCGAGAACAAGGCGAATATCATCAATGGTGTCGACCTCGGCGCGCACAGCGGCGAGGTGTCGTCGATCCTGCTCGACCTGACCCAGCGCGAAACAATGAATGTCTCCTCCGATTTCGCACGCCTGCTCCAGCGCGAGGCGAGCGAAGCGATTAAATTCCGCACGCATGCGCACCGCTTCGCTTCGCTCATTGTCCTGAAGGCGCCCGACGTTCCGTCGGTCCTGTTCGAAACGGGCTTTATCTCGAACAAGGTCGATGCCGAATTCCTCGCCTCGCCCGCCGGGCAGAAAAAGGTCGCGCGCGGCGTTCGCGACGCCGTCCAGATCCACTTCGCGCGTCAGATCGCGGCGCGGTAGGCGCTGTTTTCTGTGGCGGCTTCTTTTCGGGCCGCTTCGTTTTCTCCGTCACACCGGGCTTGACCCGAGATCCGCTCTTTCCTTCAAGAAGGCAGACCCCGGATCAGGTCGGGATATATCCCATTGGAGCAAGTATATGGGGCCCGCCTTCGCGGGGGAACACCCCTTCCTTGTCGGAAGGGGATAATCGCCGATCAGGTCCGGGGTGACGATGACCGATACGGCCGCAACCGGTCATCAGCCGCCATTCGGCAATTGAAATATAGTCTTGACTAACTTTTCTCCAGCCGACAGCTTCACCTGCTCGCTGCGGGAGAAGAGGCATGGCGTGGAGCAACTGGTCGGGCAGCGTCACCGCGGCTGTGCAAGTCGCACGTCCGCAAAGCGATGACGAACTCGCGGCGCTCGTCCGCAGCGCCCGCAGGCTGCGCGTCGCCGGCGCCGGGCACAGCTTCATGCCGCTTTGCGAATCGGACGAACTGATCGTCAGTCTGGACGACATGGCGGGCGAAATCCGCGTCGCCGCCGATCGCCGGACGGCGCGTATTCCCGCGGGCTGGAGTATCCGCCGGTTGACCGCGGCCTTATGGGAAGAGGGGCTCGCGCTTGCCAACCAGGGCGACGTCAATCCGCAGTCGCTCGCGGGGGCGATGGCGACGGGGACGCACGGTACCGGGACCGATCTCGGTTCGTTGTCGACCTTTGCGCGCGGTTTCCGCCTCGTCGCCGCCGATGGCGAGGCGCACTGGTGCGACGCGACGACGAACGCCGACCTGTTCGAGGCGCAACGCCTGTCGCTCGGGTTGTTCGGCATCGCGACCGAAATCGAGGTCGCGGTGGTTCCCGCCTTCCATCTTGCCGAACGGATCGAAAAGCGACGCTGGGCCGAGGTCCGCGAAAGCTATGAGGAACTGACGCATCAGCACCGCCATGTCGAATTCTGGTTCTTTCCGCACAGCGACCATGTGATCCTGAAAACGCTCGACCCGTGCGATCCGTGCGACCCGCCGCCGAGTACGACCGACATCGAGGAGGCAACCTTCGGACGCATCCTCGACATTTCGGCGCGGCTGCCGTCCCTCACCCCCTTGCTTCAGCGCCTGATGATGCGGACGAACATCGAGGGCGGCCGTCGAGGGCCGGCGTACAGCATCTTTCCGTCCGACCGGACGCTCCGGTTCGAGGAAATGGAATATGAGATGCCCCGCGCCGCGGGGCTGGATACGCTGGAAGAGGTGGTCGGCTGGATCCGCAGGAAGCGCCTGCCCGTTACCTTCCCGTTCGAATATCGCGTCGTCGCTGCCGATGACATCTGGATGAGCCCGATGAACGCCGGGCCGGTTGCGGCGATTTCGATGCACCAATATGCAAAGATGTCCTGGCAGGGTCTGTTCGCCGACGCCGAAGAGATTTTTCGCGGCGCCGGCGGGCGGCCGCATTGGGCAAAGCGCCACACGCTGAATCGCGCCGATGTGGCGGCGCTTTATCCGATGGCGGCGCGCTATTCCGCTGTCCGCCGCGGCGTCGACCCGTATGGCAAATTCCTCAATCCGCATCTGGAGAACCTGTTCGCATGACGACCGACCGTGAATTGCACGACCATCTGATCGGCCAGCAAGGGTCGCGCGCCGACCTCAACACGCCAGTGCTCATCCTCGACGTCGATGCGCTCGACCGCAATATCCACCGGATGGCGGTGCTCGCGGCCGATCATCGCTTCGCGCTTCGCCCGCACGCGAAGACGCACAAGAGCGTCGATATCGCACGGCGCCAGATAGCGGCGGGGGCCGTCGGGGTGTGCTGCGCCAAGATCGGCGAGGCCGAAGTGCTCGCCGCGGGGGGCGTGACCGGTATTCTCATCACCTCGCCCGTCGCGGCGCCCGCCGCGATCGAACGGCTGGCAAAGCTGGCGGCGACCGCCGCGGGGCTGATGGCGGTCGTCGATCATCCGGGCGTCGCGGAACGCATCGACGCGGCACTGGCGGGGGCGGGAGCAAGGCTCGACGTGGTCATCGATATCGACCCCGGTATCGCGCGCACCGGGGTCGCCTCGGCCGAGGCGGCGGTCGCGCTCGCAAAGGTGATCGCCGCATCGCCGAACCTCGCCTATCGCGGCGTGCAATTCTACTGCGGGTCGCAGCAGCATATCGAAAGCTACGCCGACCGCCGCGCCGCGATCGTCGAGCGCACCGCCTATCTGCAGGACATCATCGCTGCGCTCTCCGGGGCGGGCTTTGCGCCCGGCATCGTCACCGGATCGGGGACCGGCACGCACCGCATCGACCTCGAACTCGGCATCTTCACCGAATTGCAGGCGGGCAGCTATGTCTTCATGGACAAGCAATATCTCGACTGCGACCTCGTCGATGGCGGCGAGCCGCCGTTCGAGGTTTCGCTGTCGGTCGATGCGCGCGTCGTCAGTGCGAACCACAGCGGCCTCGTCACGATCGACGCCGGATTCAAATCGCTGTCGACCGACGGCGGCGTCGCGGTGGTGCAGCGCGGCGCGCCCGAAACCGCCTTTTTCGCCTTCATGGGCGACGAGCATGCGGCGCTGATTGCGCCCGACATCGGAACGCAGCTCGCGCCCGGCGACCCGGTCAGCCTGATCGTGCCGCACTGCGACCCGACGGTGAATCTCTATGACAATTACCACGTCGTCGCCGGGGATATGCTCGTCGACATCTGGCCGGTCGGGGGGCGCGGCTGCGCCCGATGATCGCCGACGCGACCGTCCGGCGCCCGCCGCAGCCGGACCGCGTTTCAGCGGATATGGTGCGGGCCAAAGTTGCCGCGATGCTGCGTTCGGCGCTCTCGATCTGACGGGTCCCCCTCCCGCAGGCGGGAGGGGTCCGGGAGGGCATGTCGCAGATCGTGCTGGAGAAACAGGCCCTCTCCCCGCCCCTCCCGCCTGCGGGAGGAGGGTCATGATGCGCCTTGCCGCAAGCATGCTTCCCTTTCGTCGACTCAGGCTTTAGAGGCGGGACATATGGCCGCTGACAGTCCGCCCGAATTCCGCCTGCGCCTGCGCCGCGACAGCAATGCGGTCATCGCATGGTTCCGCGATATGTGGACACGGCGCTGGTTCCGCTGGCTTGGTTATCTCGTGATCGCCGGCCTTCTCGCCCTC
>NZ_DASWTD010000243.1:0-4031 GCF_036402335.1 Sphingopyxis sp.
CAGACGCAAGAATTCGCCGTCAGACGCTCGCACGGGGGGCGAGACTCGCGTCTTAGAAGCCGGACCTTATATCATTTTCCGGAAATGCAACATCGCAGTGGGAGCAGGACGGTTACCGCTTGCCGAGATCGCCCTTGCCCACCGTCCCCGACGCCATTTCGAGCATCCGGTCGAGGCTCTTGCGCGCCGCGAGGCGGAGCCCCTCTTCCATCTCGATCTGCGGTTTCAGGTCACGCAGCGCGATGTAGAGCTTCTCCATCGTGTTGAGCGCCATATAGGGGCAGATGTTGCAGTTGCAGTTGCCGTCGGCGCCCGGCGCGCCGATGAAGGTCTTTTCGGGCAGCGCCAGCTCCATCTGGTGGATGATGTGCGGCTCGGTCGCGACGATCAGCGTGTCGCCGGGAAAGCTCTTGGCGAACTGCAGGATGCCGCTCGTCGATCCGACATAATCGGCATGGTCGACGATATGCGGCGGGCATTCGGGGTGCGCGGCGACCGGAGCACCGGGATGCTGCGCCTTGAGCTTGATCAGTTCGGTCTCGCTGAACGCCTCGTGCACGATGCACACGCCCGGCCACAGCAGCATTTCGCGCCCGAACTTGCGGTTGAGATAACCGCCGAGGTGGCGGTCGGGGCCGAAAATGATCGGCTGGCTCTCGGGGATCTGGCTGATGATCGTCTCGGCGCTCGACGAGGTGACGATGATGTCGCTGAGCGCCTTCACCGCCGCCGAGCAGTTGATGTAGGTCAGCGCGATATGGTCGGGGTGCTTTTCGCGAAAGCGCTTGAACTGTTCGGGCGGGCAGCTGTCCTCGAGGCTGCATCCGGCATCCATGTCGGGCAGGATGACGGTCTTTTCGGGGCTCAGGATCTTCGCGGTCTCGGCCATGAACTTGACGCCGCAGAACGCGATGACGTCGGCATCGGTGTCGGCGGCCTTGCGCGACAGCTCGAGCGAATCGCCGACGAAATCGGCAAGGTCCTGAATCTCGGGCTTCTGGTAATAATGCGCGAGGATGACGGCGTTGCGTTCCTTGCGCAGGCGCTCGATTTCGGCACGCAGGTCGAGGCCCGAGAGATTCTCGCGAATGGGAGCAGTCATCGCTTTTCCTTATATGGCTTTTGCCTTGACGCACCCCCTACACCGCCGTCCGCAGCAGGGCAATTCGGCTATCAACCGGCAAGCCGCTCCGCGAGCGCGACGAGGGGAGGCATCATCGACAAAAGGTAGATGGTGATGCGCACCGCAATGACAATCGCCACGGTCGCCTTTGTCGCGGGATAGACGTAGCCAATGGTGCGGCGATTGGCACGGCGCGGACCAGATACGCAAGGCTCACCGCCGGTGGAAGAGAACGTCCCGCATTTACCCCGCCGGCGCGTCGGCAAAGCGCGCGGTCACCTTGGCGTCGATGCCCGCGGCCTTCAGCGGCATCGCAAAGCCCTGCTCGACCGCGGTGCGCGCTGCGCCCTGCGCAAGCCGCATCGGCGTCGCGCCCTTTGCCTGCGCGATCAGTTCCTCCTGCGCGCGCTTGCGGTTGGCGGCGTCGAGCGTGCGCTCGGCGTCGGTCAGCGTCAGCAGGATTTCGCCGTCGCGATACTCGCTGATCGCATCGATATCGATCTCGGGGCCCGCGAGCCGCAGCGGCGGCAAGGTGACCGTCAGCGCATTGGTTGCCGCATCCCAGTCGAGATCGGACTGCTTCAATTTGCCGAGATCGAGTTCGTAGCGCACCGTGCCCGGCATGATCATCGTCTTCTTGGCGCTCAGCCCCAGCCGGCTCTGCGTCGAGGTCACCACCGCGACATAGCGCGCGGTGAAGGGCACGAGGACATTCTGTTCCTGCAATCCCTGGAGGCTCGCGGCAACGACGGTTTCCGGATCATATCCGCGCTGCCAGTCTTGCCATGCCGAAACCGCCCACCAGGCGGCGAGCGCGAGCAGCGCGGCGGCGGCGAGCAGGATCAGACGCGGCAACAGGCGCGGCGCGGGCGAGGAAAAGGGCGTGGTCATGGGGTCGTATAATCCGAACATTCAGGCGCCGGCCGGTCCATTTCATAGCGCGACGTCGCGGGGTTATAGCGCAGCGTGCGTTCATAGCTGCACTCGGGGTCTTTTTCGTGGACGAGGTCGGCCGCCTTGAGGCGTTGCCCGCTGTTGTCCTGCGACCGGCGCGAAGTGCGTGGAAAGGCGGTGGCCACTGCGCGGTAGGTCAGCGCAGGAAGCTCGCCCGCCTCTGCGGGCCCTGCCGACAGCGTGCCGGTAAAATTATAGTCGTCGTGACACGCCTCGCGCCGGTCCTTCATATCCTGTTCCGAAAAGCAGGCGCGGATCATCAGTGAGCTGTCCCAGACGATATCAAGCACCTCGTCGCCAAGCCGCGTGTTCGACGGCGTCGTGTCGAGGCGAAGCAGGTGCAGCCGGCTGCCGTTGCCGCCGCCGCCCGAATACATTGCGGTCGTCCCGATGACGATACCCATCAGATATTGCCGGCGGTCGGCGGCCGCACCCTCGGGCGATGGCAGTGCGATCAAATGGGGCCACAGGTTCAGCGTCTGGTGGCCGTCGCGGCTGTACGGCAGCGCCAGATCGTCGGCCTTGCCGGTCTGCGGCGCGGTCAGGACAAGCCCGCCGTCGCTCGCATCGCCCGGCACATCAAGACACAGGCTCTTGTCGGGCAGGCATTTGCGCTCCCCCTCGCCCGCGACAAGCGCGATGACGACGGGGTCGGGCGCGGCAGCGGGTTGCGCGGCGGCAATCAAAAGCGGCAAAAGCATCAGGCGAGCATCCATTCGTCGCTATTGTTGTGCACGACACCGCGCGTCCGAAGATCGATCAGATGTGCGAGCACCGAACGACCGGCGGCGCCAGTCAGCCGCGGGTCGAGCCCCTTGTACATATGCTTCACCATCTCTGGGATGACGCTTGTTCCCTTTTCGAGTTCCCGCAGGATTTGCCGTTCGCGCTGCTTGCGGTGGCCAAGCATCCCGCGCACGAGTTGCCGCGGCCTGGTCACTGCCGGACCATGCGCCGGATAATAGACGCGGTCACCGCGGTCGTAGAGTTTCGACAGGCTGGCCATATAGGCAGCCATGTCGCCATCGGGCGGGCTGACGACGCTCGTCGACCAGGCCATCACATGGTCGCCCGTGAACAGTGCATCCGTCTCGACAAGGCCAAAGCAGAGATGGTTCGAGGTGTGGCCGGGGGTCGCCACTGCTTCGAGCGTCCAGCCATCGCCGGAAATGCGCTCGCCGTCGGTCAGCACGCGGTCGGGCGCATAATCGGGGTCGAAGGCCGAATCGGCACGCGGGCCATCGTCGCTGAGCGCCAGCGGCGCGCAGCCGATGATCGGTGCGCCGGTCGCTTCCTTCAGGGGTGCAGCGGCGGGGCTATGGTCGCGGTGGGTGTGGGTGCACAGGATCGCGGCGACACGCTGTCCCTCGACGGCGCGCAGGATCGCATCGACATGCCCGACGCCATTGATGTCGGCGGGATCGCCGATGCTGAGCCCCGATCCCGTCGGGCCCGGATCGATCACCGCGACGTCACGCCCCGCGCCGACGATCCACGTCTGCGTGCCGGTGAAGGTATAGGGCGACGGATTGGGCGCGAGCACGCGCCGCACCAGCGGCTCGTGCCGTTCGCACTCGCCGGCGCGGATGCTGTCGGGCCAGGGCTTTTCTTCGCTCATCCGCTGCATGTGGCATCGCGCACGCCAAAGGAAAAGGGAGCGACGCGAAAAAGCGGGCGGACGTGAAAAAGGGAGCGACCTTCGCCGCTCCCTTCCCCGCCCCTGCCGCCGGCCCCACCGGGGAGCAAAAGCCGGCGTCGAAGCTATTCGGTCCTAACGGTCCGATTTCTCCATCTCCGCGATCGCCTTGTCGAGGTCGGCAGCGACCTTGGCGCGCATGGTGTCCGACAGGCTGCTGTCGCTCTCGAGGAAGCGTTCGCGGGCCTTCCTGAGCGCCGACAGGCGCTCGGCCCGCGCTTCGGGACCATCGGCGCACGCAATCATCACATAGCGGCT
>NZ_DASWTD010000244.1:0-21288 GCF_036402335.1 Sphingopyxis sp.
GAATTGTGGCGCCTGCCGCTCCACAAGGATTATGCCGAACGGATGAAGTCGGACATCGCCGACATCCGCAACTCCGCGACCGGACAGGGCCCGGGCGCCAGCCTCGGCGCACATTTCATCGGCTTCTTCGTCGACGAGGCGACCCCTTGGGCGCACCTCGACATCGCCGGGGTCAACCGTTCGGAGAAGGCCACCTCGCTCGTCCCCAAAGGCATGACCGGCTTCGGCGTGCGCCTGCTCGACCAGTTTGCACGGAGCGAATAGAGTTTTGCGGAACCTCGGAAGGCCCCTTGTGTTGCACAATAGCAACACTATCTTGCTCGGCGAGAAAGGGGCTTTCTGAATGAACCTCGAAAAATTTACCGACCGCGCCAAGGGCTTTTTGCAGGCGGCGCAGACGATCGCGATCCGCATGAACCATCAGCGGATTTCGCCCGAGCATATCGCCAAGGCGCTGCTCGAAGACAATGAAGGCATGGCCGCGGGCCTGATCGCGAAAAGCGGCGGCGACGCGGCGCGCGCGGTCGCCGGTATCGACGCGCTGCTTGCCAAGGTCCCCGCGGTGTCGGGTTCGGGCGCGCAGGCTACTCCGGGGCTGGACAATGATGCCGTGCGCCTGCTCGATCAGGCAGAGCAAGTGGCGGCCAAGGCAGGCGACGGCTACGTCACCGTCGAGCGGCTGCTGCTCGCGATGGTGCTCGCGCCCACCACCCCGGTCGGCAAGGCGTTCGCCGATGCCGGCATCAAGGCCGACGCGCTCAACGCCGCGATCAACAACCTGCGCGGGGGGCGCACCGCCGACACCGCCTCGGCCGAAGACCGTTACGAAGCGCTCAAGAAATTCGCCCGCGACCTCACCGAAGTCGCGCGCGAGGGCAAACTCGACCCCGTGATCGGCCGCGACGAGGAAATCCGCCGTACGATCCAGATCCTCGCGCGCCGCACCAAGAACAACCCCGTGCTGATCGGCGAACCCGGGGTCGGCAAGACCGCGATCGCCGAGGGCCTTGCGCTCCGCATCACCAACGGCGACGTGCCCGACAGTTTGAAGGACCGCCGCCTGCTGTCGCTCGACATGGGCGCACTGATCGCGGGCGCCAAATATCGCGGCGAGTTCGAGGAGCGCCTCAAAGGCGTGCTCGACGATGTGAAGGCCGCCGAGGGCGAGATCATCCTGTTCATCGACGAGATGCACACGCTCGTCGGCGCGGGCAAGGGCGAGGGTGCGATGGACGCCTCGAATCTGCTCAAGCCCGCGCTCGCGCGCGGCGAGCTCCACTGCATCGGCGCGACGACGCTCGACGAATATCGCAAGCATGTCGAGAAGGACCCCGCGCTCCAGCGGCGGTTCCAGCCAGTGTTCGTCGGCGAGCCGACGGTCGAGGATTCGATCTCGATCCTGCGCGGGCTCAAGGAAAAATATGAGCTGCACCATGGCGTGCGGATCACCGACGGCGCGATCGTCGCCGCGGCGACGCTGTCGAACCGCTATATCTCCGACCGCTTCCTGCCCGACAAGGCGATCGACCTGATGGACGAGGCCGCGAGCCGCATCCGGATGGAGGTCGAATCGAAGCCCGAAGAAATCGAGACGCTCGACCGCCGCATCATCCAGATGAAGATCGAGGAATCGGCGCTCGGCAAGGAAAGCGACGCCGCGTCCAAGGACCGGTTGCAGGCCCTGCAGGCCGAACTCGCCAACCTCGAGCAGCAGTCGGCGGGGCTCACCCAGAAATGGCAGGCGGAAAAGGACAAGATCCACGCCGAGGCAAAGATCAAGGAAGAGCTCGACGCCGCGCGCTCCGCGCTCGATCAGGCGCAGCGCGCCGGCGATCTCGCGAAGGCCGGAGAATTGTCCTACGGCACCATCCCCGGCCTCGAAAAACGGCTCGAGGAAGCGCAGGCCGCCGCGGGCAATGCGATGCTGCGCGAAGAGGTCACCGCCGACGATATCGCCGCGGTGGTCAGCAAATGGACCGGTATCCCCGTCGACCGGATGATGGAAGGCGAGCGCGAGAAGCTGCTCGGCATGGAAGCGACGCTCGAAAAGCGCGTGATCGGACAGGATGAAGCCGTGCGTGCGGTTTCAACCGCGGTGCGCCGTGCGCGCGCGGGTCTGCAGGACCCGAACCGACCGCTCGGCAGTTTCCTCTTCCTCGGCCCGACGGGCGTCGGCAAGACCGAGCTCACCAAAGCGCTCGCGCGATTCCTGTTCGACGACGACAATGCGATGGTCCGCATCGACATGTCCGAGTTCATGGAAAAACACAGCGTCGCGCGGCTCGTCGGCGCGCCTCCGGGCTATGTCGGTTATGAAGAGGGCGGCACGCTCACCGAAGCGGTGCGCCGCCGGCCGTATCAGGTCGTGCTGTTCGACGAGGTCGAGAAGGCGCATGCGGATGTCTTCAACATCCTGCTCCAGGTGCTCGACGACGGGCGCCTGACCGACGGACAGGGGCGCACGGTAGACTTCACCAACACGCTGATCATTCTCACCTCGAACCTCGGCAGCCAGGCGATCGCCGCGCTTCCCGACGACGCGCCGGTCGAACAGGCCGAACCCGCGGTCATGGAGGTCGTGCGCGCGCATTTCCGGCCCGAATTCCTGAACCGGCTCGACGAAATCGTGCTCTTCAACCGCCTCGCGCAGCAGCATATGGGCGGCATCGTCGATATCCAGGTCGCGCGGGTGCAGAAATTGCTCGCCGATCGCAAGGTGACGCTCGATCTCACCGACGCCGCACGCGCGTGGCTCGGGCGGGTCGGTTATGATCCCGTGTATGGCGCCCGGCCGCTAAAGCGCGCAGTGCAGAAATATCTGCAAGACCCGCTTGCCGATCTGATCCTGAAAGGCGACGTGAAGGACGGGTCGACGATCAAGGTCGACGAAGGCGACGGCGCGCTGAAACTCGTGCCCGGCTAATTGTCGGAGCGATCGCTGCGCGCCGCCGAAGCCGCGGCGCGTGCGATTCAGGTCCCGGCAGGCGGAGTGCGCGGGCTTCCGTCCGGTTTTGATTATCGTCAGTTGCCGGCGGGACGGGTGCGACGGTCCTCGACAAAGCGATTCAGCGTCTCTTGCATTTCGGAACTCGATTTGGCCCATTCCGACTTGGTCCGGCAAACCTTGCGCTTCTTTATCAGCGAGCCTGTTTCTTCATAACGCTTGCAGATGACGGGATCCGCAGGCGGCGGCGGCGCAACCTCTGAACCGGAACCGGAACCAAGAAC
Source organism: Sphingopyxis sp. (assembly GCF_036402335.1). Taxonomy (GTDB): domain Bacteria; phylum Pseudomonadota; class Alphaproteobacteria; order Sphingomonadales; family Sphingomonadaceae; genus Sphingopyxis. The sequence goes on from NZ_DASWTD010000244.1 coordinate 3,229, forward strand.
AAGAAACGCCATGATGAGATGGGACATTGATCAACTCATTCTGTTGTAGACGCGCCAAGCTACAATATTGGCCCGATCCAGTCCATCAATCATCGACGTCATGGCCACTATCGAGGCCGTAATCGATCATTTCCTGGAACATGCCGCGCAGCATATCGCGTTCCGATTCCTGGAGGTGCGGATTCCAGACGTCGAAGATCAGGACCGCGCGGAGCGCGTCGCTTGTGTTCCACGCCTCATGTTCGATCGTATCGTCAAAAACGAAGGCGCGCCCCTCTTCCCACGCACGCGTTTCGCCGCCGACACGAAAGCCGCATCCCGGCGGCACGATCAGTGGCAAATGGACGATCGAGCGTACGTTGGTGACGCCCGTATGGGGCGGAATATGTGCGCCCGGACGAAGCAGCGAAAAGAAGACGCTCGGCGAACGCCCCGGAATATCCGACATCGGCAATGTCTGCAGCAAGGCCGCGGTTTGCGGGCATTGCGCGCAAGCATCGTCCTGACGCACCCCGTGCTTCCACAGGAAACAGGCGCTCCACGCGGGCGAATTGTCCAGGGCGCTCCACTTGTTCGGCGATGTCCCTGCTTCCTGGCGAACATAGGGCACCAATCCTTCGCCGCCGCTCGCCAGCAGTGCCAGCAATTCTTCGCGGATGATGTCGGTCTGCGCCTCTAGGCGCTCGAGCCACGGGAAATGATCGCGGTCGAAGAATTCGTCGGCAGGCAGAAACGGGTAGTGCAGTCCGTGGCACTCGTTGGCATAGACCCGCCGCCGACCGAGGACACCGCCGACGCATGCTTCGAAGCGCCGCCGCGCCAGACTATCGGCTTCGCTATCGCGAAACTTCGCCAACCGCGGCGAAAGACTCTTTTCGAAACCCGTGGCGACGTCGGCGATATAACGGCGCGCGTGCGTCAACAGTTGATCGAGCGATGCATTCGCCTGCCCGCTCGCCTCGGCAAGGGCAATGACGCCCGACCATCGATGCATCGCACCCGCCGTCTCGCCGCGCTTCTCGTGGAGTTCGGCGCGACGAACATTCGCCATGAAGTGGCGCTGATCGATCGCCAGCGCCTGATCGAGGCTGACAGCTTCCCTTATGTCGTCGCCGGCGAGGCGCTGTGCCGTCGCGAGGTTCATCCACAGATCGGGGGCGGATGCATCGGCCGCGATTGCCTGTTCGAAAAAGCCGCAGGCTTCGGAAAATTTCCCCTCGTCCAGCCGCATCATCCCGAAGCTGTTCAGCACCACCGGATCGTTCGGCGCCTGCGAGAGCGCAGCCCGCAAATTATCGGCCGCGCGCGCGCTATCACCGCCGCGCCGCGCCTGCGCTGCGGCGCCGAGGAGATTTGCTACATCCGGATTGCTCATGTTGCCGCGATAACCGACGCCCGACGATCAGGCAAAAAAAAAGGCGGGCCGAAGCCCGCCTTTCCTTTTTTGTGATCCGTCGATCAGAACTTCAGACGGGCACCGACCGCATAGCGGCGACCGATGGCGTCGTAGGTCGACGGATAGGTGTTGCCGCTGTTGAAGGTGGTCGAACCGATGTTCGAACCAACCGTCGGCGGATCCTTGTCGAGCAGGTTCATGACCGAGAGCGTCAGTTCGAAATTCTCGCTCACATTGGCGCGCGCCGTCAGATCGAACCAGTCAAAGGCCTTGATCTTGCGGAACGCCGCGAAAGCCGGTCCGTTGGTACCGAAGTTGTCTTCATTCTGGTCAAACGGTTCCTGCTTGGTGCTCGAAATGTGGCGCCACAGCAGCGAGAGATCGATGTCGCCGAACGACAGCGTCGTACGCTGGTTGAACGAGAACTTCGGCAGGATCGAGCCACCCGACAGGTCCGAACCGGTCGGCGTGCAGTTGATGCTGTAATAGCCCACGCACTCGCGGTTCAGGCCGCCCGGCTTCGAACGGAACTTCGAATTGAAGGTGTAGTTGGCGGTGATACCGAGCGAGAGGGTGATCTCGTCGCTAAGATCGGTTTTCCAGTTCGCAGCGACGTCGATACCGTCGGTTGCAAGACGCCCGCTGTTGGTCAGTGCCAGCGGAACGCCCGGCACGGTCGCGGCCGAACCGTCGAGGCCACCGACCGCAGGGTCGCGGCGGATCGACGTACAGGCTACCGAGGTCGCGCTCGATGCGGTCAGGTTACCAAAGCAGTCGGTAAGAATGTCGCCGACCGTCGGGAACGAAATCGCATCGTTGATGACGATGTTATAATAGTCGACCGACAGCGTCAGGTTCGGAACGAAGCTGGGCTGGAAGATCGCACCGACCGTGAAGGTATCGGCCTTTTCGGGCTTCAGAGGCGCGTCATAGTTGAACGATGCGTTGATCTGTCCGGCCGACGGCGGGTCGAAAGCCGCAATATTGCCGGCACCGTTGACCAGTGCACCCTGCGCGACGCAAACCTGACCAAGGTTCGAGGTTGCATCGATCGTGGTACCGTCGCTCTGACAGGGATCGCGCTTCAGGTTGACGAGACCGACCGCATTCGGCTGGAAAATTTCGCCGATGTTCGGTGCGCGAACCGCCCGCTGGTAGTTGCCGCGAAGCTTGAAGCCGTCGAACGCTTCCCACGTCGCACCCGCCTTATAGGTCCACGTGCTGTACTTCTGCTTGGAAACGTCGTCGACCTTGTAATCCGAATAACGCACACCGGCTTCGAGCGTCAGGCCCGCGAAGAGCGGAGCGATGATTTCGCCGAAAACTTCGCGAACGTCATAGCCGCCCTTGACCGGAGTGGTCGCGCCGCCCGCGCCGCCGAGTTCGCCCGGATCCTGGGCGAGCTGATCGGCGAACACCTCGGCGGTATATTTACGATATTCGACGCCGGCGGCGAAGGAGATCGGCTCCGCACCGTCGGACAGGGCCACAAGATCGCCCGAGATGAGGCCGCGAACCTGCGCCAGCGAGGTACGGTTGCCCGACGTCGCCGGAACGAGCAGGAAAGCGCGCTGGTCAGGCGTGATCGATCCGCTGGGACCGAAGAAGTTTACCGGAACGCAACCGCCCGACGGATCGACGCAAGCGGTCGTGCTGGTCGCACGCAACGCCTGCTGTGCCCGCGAGAGCGACATATAGTTCTGAATGGTCTGCGTATTTTCGCTCTCACCATAATTACCGGAAACCTCATAACGGAGGGTATCGGTAATCGAACCGCGCACGCCGGCCATGATATCGAAGAGCTGCGTCTTGTAGCTGCTGACGCGGGGGCCAGCTTCGACCAGACGACGACCCACGTTGGTCGTAACTTCGCGATAGTTCGGATCGTTCTGATCGGTAGCGGTTGCCGCCGCGGCGCATTCCGCAGGCGTCAGCGACTGCACACCGGCCGCGAACGGGTTGTAATCGCCCTGCTGGAAGCCGGGGGTATCGGGGTCTGCGTCGAAAGCCTGGAAGGCGTTGCAAAATTGATTGCGGGCGCCGGCAGGCAGGTAGGGGTTGCTGAGCGGCACGGCGAGCGGGTCGCTGAATGCACCCGACGGCGCGATGATCGTCTCGACCGTGTTCTGCGAGAACATGCCGCGCGCGAACACTTCGACCGAATCGCTAACCTCGTAGCGCGCCGAAGAGAACATGTTGTACCGCTCGAACGGCGTCTGGAAAATATTGTACGGGTTGAAGTTGAACAGCGCGAACTGCGGCACGAGGTTGCCCGTCGCCGGATCGATCTGCAGATTGCCCGTACCGGGAATCGAGAAACGCGACGGCGACGCAGTACCCGATGCGCCCGAGCCCGAGCCGTCGAACGAATCGATGGTCAGATCCGACCGCGGACGTTCGCCGCCGAAATAGACCGGATCGGCTTTCTGGTAGCCGATGCTGAGAACCGCGTTGCCGCGGCCGTCGTCGAAATTCGCGCCCACCGTCAGGTCGGCACGGAAAATCCGGCCGTCGCCGCGTTCGGTGATCTGATAGCTGCTCGAAAGATCGACGCCGGCGAAATCGCGCTTGGTGATGAAGTTGACGACGCCCGAAACGGCGTCGGCGCCGTAGGTGGTGCTCGCACCGCCGGTCAGCACATCGACGCGCTCGATAAGGGCGAGCGGAATGTTGTTGAGGTCGACGTTGCCGTTCAGATTGGCCGGGGCGATCCGCTGGCTGTCGAGCAGCACGATGTTGCGGCTCGGGCCGAGGCCGCGAAGGTCGACGAACGAAGCGCCGCCGTTGCCGTTGTTGACCGACGAACCGATGTTCGCGGCAACACCCGGAACGTCACGAAGGATATCTTCGGCAACGTTGACCTGGCGCAGCTCGATTTCGTCCGACGACGTCACGTTGACCGGGCTCGAGGTGGTCAGGTTGGGGTTGCGGACCAGCGTACCGGTCACGACGATTTCAGAGGTTTCGCCCGTGGCCTCGTCGGCCGCTGCGGTGTCCTGCGCAAAGGCAGGAGCCGAAACCAGCGCGACGCTCATCACGAGCGGCGCAACGCCGAGCTTCAGCTTGGAATATTGAGTTTTCTTCACAGTGCAGTCCCTTGCTACTGATGGATGAAATACCCGGACCCCCGACGCGACGGCACGAGCCGGCACGTAAATGCCCCGATAGCGTGCGGGATGACTGCTCGTTCATCGGGAGTAAAGGGAATTCCCGCCGCTTTCCGTCGTTTCAAAACTCATTGTGACGTATTTGCAACAAGTGCGGGACGCGATGAAATACAATGAGCGGGAAGCGCGGTTTTCACGACATTTTGTTTCATCGGTTACGAATTCGGCCGTAACCTTTGGCCGCCTCAGCCGCCGACCGGACCCGCAAGTTTGCCCGGATCGAGGCGGGCATCGCGCCATTTCAACCCCCAGTGCATGTGCGGCCCGGTCGCACGCCCGGTTCGGCCGACCGTCCCCAGCGGCTGGCCCTGTACGACCCGGTCGCCCACCTTCACATCGAGCCGCTGGCAATGAAGAAAAGCACTGCTGAGGCCCATACCATGATCGACGATCAGCAAATTGCCCTCGAGCGTGAAGGGTGCACTCGCAGCAAGGACAACGACGCCGTCGGCGGGAGCGACGAAGGGCGTTCCCGCGGGGACCGCAACGTCGGTGCCGCTGTGATAGGTCCCTGGCTTGCCCTGATAGACGCGCTGCGATCCGAAGAAGCCCGAGAGGCGCCCGGTCACCGGCCAGCGGAATTTCTGCCGCCAGCCATCGGACTCGACGGGCAGGTTTCGCGCGGCGGCGATCTGCGCAAGTTCGGCGGGACGGCGGCGTTCGAAATCGGCGTCGCTCGAGGCGCTGCCGCGGTAGGGCGCGTTGATATGTTCGAGCCGCCAGCTGCCCGCAGCGACGGCAATCCGCCGCTCGACCGTTCGACCGTCGGCGAGCGTCGCGACGAGCAGCGCGCCGGGTCCGGCATCGCGATCGAATGCGATCAGAAAGCGTCCGTCGGCCGCGACCGGGATCGGCTTGCCGTCGAACGTCAGCGTGCGCGTATCACCGGGCACCAGTCCGACCATCACCGCGCCCTGCTCGGCCAGTCCCGCGAGCGCGAAGTCCGAGCGGACCGGCGGGCGTGGCGGCGCGGGTGGGGAGGGCTGCGGCGTGACGGGTTGGACGGCCGGGCGCGGCGCCGGCTTCGCTTCGGTATCGGCCGGCGGAACGCAGCCGGCAGAAACGATCAGGAGCGCGACCGCCGCCCCGTGCCGCCGCCAATCCTTCACGAAATTCATGCCCCGCGCGCAGCGTCCAGTTCGGCCTTCACCGATATCTCGGCGGTGGCATAGGGTTCCTGACGCGCGACCGACCAGTAACGCAACTCATCGAGCCCGATCGGGGCGGCGCTCACCGCGCACAGCACATGGTCGCCGGGCGCGAGGACGCGAAAACCGTTCGGTCCGTAGTGGAGGCGGGCAAGGCGGTTGCGGCTGGCGATCAACATGATTCTCGGTCCATTCGGCGGTATGTCATGGTCGTGACTATAGCAGCATCGGGCCGCGCGACCACCCCCTCGGCCCCCCGGGCGGGCTCAGAAGAGCTCGCCCTGCCCCCGCTTCGGCTCCGCCGGCGGCGCCTTTCGCACCGGTCGCGGGGTCGGGGGCGGGGGTACGCCGTCGCTACCCGTCACCTGAACCGGCACATCGCCATCGGCAAACTGCAATCGCAGATGACCGGCGTCCTGCGCCTTTGCCGCCGTCGTCACGATCGCGCCGCCCGTATCGCGCACCATCGCATAGCCGCGCGACAGCAGCGCGCGCGGATCGAGGCTGCCCAGCAATCGCCCCAGCCCTTCGAGCAATGCCCGGTCGCGATCCCAGCGCCGCGCGAGCAACGCCGGCCGCAGCGCCGCACCGCGCGTCACGAGGCGCTCCGAAACCACGGCCAGCCGGTGACGCTGGCTGCGGTCGAGCCGGTCGCCCGCATCGTCGAGCCGCTGGCGTTGCGGCGCATAGAGTGCATCGCGTTTCGGCAGGTGGCGCGCCAGCGCCGTCAGCCGCTCGTTTGCCAGCGCCTGATGCCGGTTCGCGGCACCGATGATCCGCCCGTTCCACGTCGCGAGCTGCGCCTGCAGTTCGGCGCGCACCGGCACCGCCATCTCGGCCGCGGCGGTCGGGGTCGGCGCGCGTACGTCGGCGGCATAGTCGGCGAGCGTCACGTCGGTCTCGTGCCCCACCGCGCTGATCGTCGGGATGCGGCAATCGGCGATCGCGCGCACGACGACCTCCTCGTTGAACGCCCACAGATCCTCGATCGACCCGCCGCCGCGCGCGACGATGACCAGATCAGGACGGGGTACCGGTCCGCCGGGTGCGATGGCGTCGAAACCGCGGATCGCATTCGCAACCTGCACCGCCGCGCCGTCGCCCTGCACCAGCACCGGCCAGACGATGACATGCGTCGGACAGCGGTCGGCAAGACGGTGGAGAATATCGCGGATCACCGCCCCGGTCGGCGAGGTCACGACGCCGATCGTGCGCGGCAGATAGGGGAGCCGGTCATATTTGCGCTCGCGGTCGAACAATCCCTCGGCGCCAAGCCGCGCCTTCAATTTCTCGAAGAGCAGCATCAGCGCGCCCTCGCCCGCGACTTCGAGCGTATCGACGACGAGCTGATATTTCGACCGCCCGGGATAGGTGGTGAGCTTGCCGGTCGCGATCACCTCGATCCCGTCCTCGGGCCGGAACGCCAGCCGCCCCGCCTGCCCTTTCCACATGACCATGTCGATCAGCGCATTATCGTCCTTGAGCGCCGCGTAGAAATGCCCCGACGCCGCGCGTTTCGTCCCCGACAATTCACCCCGCACGCGCACGCGCGCGAAGCCGTCCTCGACCGTGCGCTTGATCGCCGCCGACAATTGGCTGACCGATAGCGCGGGCGCATTGTCCCCCGGCGCCGCCTCGGCTAACAGCCGCGCTTCGGTGCCATCGTCGGACGCCGTATCGGGAAAAGGGACTGACATGAATATCCTGCTGGTCGGATCGGGGGGCCGCGAACATGCGCTCAGCTGGCAGTTGGCACAATCGCCAAGCTGCGCCAAGCTCTATGCCGCGCCGGGCAACCCGGGGATCGAGGCGCACGCCGAATGCGTCGCCATCGCTGCCGACGATCTGGACGGGCTGATTGCCTTCGTAAAGGCGCATGCGATCGATTTCGTCGTCGTCGGCCCCGAAGCCCCGCTCGTCGCGGGGCTCGCCGACCGCCTTCGCGAAATCGGCATTCCCGCATTCGGTCCCGCCGCCGCCGCCGCCCGGCTCGAAGGCTCGAAGGGCTTTACCAAGGATCTCTGCGCGCGCGCGTCGATCCCCACCGCCGCCTATGTCCGCTGCACCAGCGCCGAGGAAGCGCTCGCCGTCCTCGAGGGCTTCTCGATCCCTGTCGTGATCAAGGCCGACGGCCTGGCCGCGGGCAAGGGCGTAATCATCGCCGAAACGCGCGAAGAGGCCGAAGCCGCGATCGACGACATGTTCGACGGCGCCTTCGGTAGCGCGGGCGCCGAGGTGGTGATCGAAGAATTTATGACGGGCGAGGAGGCGAGCTTCTTCGCGCTGTCCGACGGCACCGACGTGATCGCCTTCGGCAGCGCGCAGGACCATAAGCGTGTCGGCGACGGTGACACCGGGCTGAACACCGGCGGCATGGGCGCGTACAGCCCCGCCCCGGTGCTCACTGCCGATCTGGAAGTGGCGGTGATGGACCGGATCATCCGCCCGACCGTGGCGACGCTTGCTGCCGAGGGCACGCCCTATGTCGGCGTGCTGTTCGCGGGGCTCATGCTGACGGCGGAGGGTCCGAAGCTGATCGAATATAATTGCCGCTTTGGCGACCCCGAATGCCAAGTGCTGATGATGCGCTATGCCGGCGATCTTGCGGCATTGCTCCACGCCGCGTCGACTGGCGCGCTCGCCGGTGCGACGCCGCCCGCTTTCGCGAGCGATTATGCCCTGACGGTCGTGATGGCCGCGAACGGTTATCCCGCTACCCCCGAAAAGGGCGGCGCGATCCGCGGCATCGCCGACGCCGAAGCCGGCGGCGTGCGCGTCTTTCACGCTGGAACCGCGCGTAGCGAAGGCCAGATCGTCGCCGCAGGCGGGCGCGTGCTCAACATCACCGCGACGGGGCGCACCGTCACCGAAGCGCAGGCGCGCGCCTATGCTGCGGTCGACAAGCTCGATTTCGCCACCGGCTTCTGCCGCCGCGATATCGGCTGGAGGGAAGTCGCGCGCGAAGCCGGATAACGGTGACTGGACGCCACATGTCCGGCCGCATAGGCTGACCCAAATTCACAAGCGGAGAAGATCATGGCCTGGCTTCAGGAAAACTGGATTATTGCGGTTGTCGGCCTCGTCGTTGCCGTCGTGCTGCTGTGGTGGCTGTTCGGCCGGTCGAAGCCCCGGGAAATCGCGCCGCCCGCCGCCGAACCGGCGAAGCCCGTGAAGCCGCTCGAACCGGTAAAGCCTGAAATCGTTGCCGCCGAACCCGCGCGCTTCAAGGCGATCGAGCCTAAACCGCAGCCCGCCGTCCCGACGGCACCGCCGCCGGTGCCCGAACCGGCCGCCAAGGCTCCACCGCCCGCGCCGGCTCCTGCTCCGGAACCTCAACCCGTTGCCGAAACCCCGCCTCCGGCGCCCAGGCCCGTAACCAAGCCAAAGGCCGCCACTAAGCCCGCCGCGAAAAAGGCCGCCACCAAGGAACCGGTGGCGAAACCCGCGGCCAAGCCCGCAACAAAGGCAGCAGCCAAGCCTGCGCCGAAGAAAACGGCCGCAAAGCCGGCACCGGCCGAAACGGCGGCCATCCCCGAGGAACCGACCGTTCCGCCACCGCCCGCGGCAAAACCCGCACCTGCGCCATCGGCAGCCAAGGCCGATAATCTGCAATTGCTGAAGGGCGTCGGCCCCAAGCTCGTCGTGCTGTTGAACGGCCTCGGTGTCAGCAGCTTCCAGCAGATTGCCGGCTGGACCGACGCCGATATCGCGCGAATCGATCCGCAGCTCGGCGCCTTTCAGGGCCGCATCGCACGCGACAATATCGTCGATCAGGCGGGTTATCTTGCGCGCGGCGACAAGGCGGGCTTCGAGGCGAAATACGGCGCCCTCGGCGGCGAACTCTGATCGCCGTCGAGGGTCATGCCGGCTAACGGGCGCGCGCGGACGCTCCCGTCACGAAGCAGCCGACGCGAAGCCGGGTCAAGCCGCCTTTTTCGCCTTCGGTGCCGGCGTCTTGGGCTTGTACCGGCAAAGGTCGATCACCGGGCAGCGCCAGCATTCGGGGGTGCGCGCCTTGCAGATGTAGCGGCCGTGGAGGATCAGCCAGTGATGCGCGCCGGCGCGGAAGGGCGCGGGCGTGTTTTTCTCGAGGCTCTTTTCGACCGCGAGCACCGTCTTGCCAGGCGCGAGCCCGGTGCGATTGCCGACACGGAAGATATGCGTGTCGACCGCGAAGGTCTCGGCTCCGAAAGCGCAGTTCATCACGACATTGGCGGTCTTGCGCCCGACGCCCGGCAGTTCGACGAGCGTGTCGCGGTCGGCGGGCACCTCGCCGCCGAAATCGCGGACGAGAATCTCGCTGAGTGCGATGACATTCTTTGCCTTGCCATTGAACAGCCCGATCGTCTTGATGTGCTGCTTCAACCCGTCTTCGCCGAGGTCGACCATCTGCTGCGGCGTCTTCACTTCCTGGAAGAGCAGCCGCGTCGCCTTGTTTACGCCGACGTCGGTCGCCTGCGCCGACAATACCACCGCGACGAGCAGTTGATACGTATTGCCGAACTCAAGCTCGGTCTCGGGACTCGGGTTCAGCTCGGCGAGGCGGCGGTAGAATTCGAAGATGTCGGCTTTTTTCATGACGCCGGCATCACGGTCCCGGCCGGATGCGCGGCCTTCCAGTCCATCGCCGCGCGCACGCGGCGTTCGACCGAGGGATGCGAATAGAAGAGGAACTCCTCGACCGCGTGCGGGCGCGGATTGCGATATTCGGCGGTCTTGACCAGCGCGCTCGCGAGCGCGTCGGGCAAGTTCACGGTCTTCAGCGAATAGGCGTCGGCCGAACTCTCGTCGAGCCTCGACAGCGTGTTCTGCACCGGCATCGACACGAAAGTGAAGAGCGAGAGAATGAACATCATCACCGGAAAGCCGCGCGGATCGCCGATGCCCGCATCGCTGCCGAACGCCCTTGCAATCCGGGGAAAGAGCCGGTCGGCGAGGAAGAAGAGGAGGATGGCGAGCAACGAAAAGACCACGACCATGATCCAGATATGTCCAAGGACATAATGGCCGATCTCGTGGCCCGTCACCGCCCTGACCTCTTCGAGCGAGGCGCCCTTCAGCGCGATGTCCGAAATCGCGATGCGTGCCGAATGGCCGATACCCGAAACATTGGCGGTGAAATTGTTCGACTGGCGCGATCCGTCGTACAGGAAGATGCGGCCGGGATCGATGCCCGCTTCCTTCGCCTGCACAACAAGCGCGTCGCGTACAGGACCGGCGGGTACCGGCTTATAATCGTTGAACAGCGGCTCGACGACTATCGGTGAGAGCAGCAGCATCGCCGATATGGCGAAGGCGGCGAGGCCGCCCGACCAGATCCACCAGCGCTTTCCGGCGCGCCGGATCAGCGCATAGATGCCAAGGAAGAAAAGCCCGCCGAACAGCGTCGCGATGACGATACCGATCGCGCCCTGCCCCAACCAGTCGCCGAGCGGCTGGCTGGTTCGCCCATAGGCGGTTTCGCGCCACCAGCCCGAATAGATATCCCACGGCAGGGTGACGATTGCCGACAACAGCATGAAGGCGGCGCAGAGCAGGAAGGTGCGCAGAGCCCAGCCGCGCGCCGCGAACCGCGCGTCGAGCCGGTCGAGAATGCGCAGGCGCACGAAGAGGAAAGTGACGAGCCCCGCGACGACGACACCCCAGAAACTCAGCCATTCGCTGCCGACGGTATAGGACGCCGCCTTTTGAAGCGCCTCGGGGCCAAGGCCGTCGATATAGGCCCTGGTTGCGGCAACGGGATCGAAACTCATGGCCATCCTCCTGCTGTATTGTTTTCATGGTACACAGGAAGGGAGCCGGCGCAAGCGGGCGTCAGAGGCCCAGCACTTGCGGCATCGTATAGCGGCCCGGCGCCTGGTGGATCAGCCACAACGCAGCACGCACCGCGCCGCGCGCAAAGATCATGCGGTTTTCGGCGCGATGCGACAGGGTGATCATTTCCTCGGGCCCTGCGAAGATCACGTCATGGTCGCCCGCGACGGTGCCGCCGCGCAGGCTGGCAAAACCGATCTTGCCATGGCCGCGCGCCCCGGTAACCCCGTCGCGGCCGCGCTCCGAGCAGGTGCCAAGGTCGATGCCCCGTCCCTCGGCTGCGGCCTGCCCCAGCAGAAGCGCGGTCCCGCTCGGCGCATCGACCTTCATCCGGTGGTGCATCTCGACGATCTCGATATCATATTCGGGGTCGAGCCGCGCTGCCGCTTCGCGAACCAGATGCGCGAGCAAGGTGACGCCGAGCGACGTATTGCCCGTCTGGAGCACGGCGATGTCGCGCGCGGCATCGTCGATCAGATAGTGATGGCGTTCCTCGAGCCCGGTCGTACCGATGACGATCGGCGTCTTCGCCGCGACACAGGCGTCGAGCGTCGCCTCGAGCGCCGCGGGCGACGAGAAATCGACGACAACGTCGCTGTTGCTCGCGAGCTTCAGGATGTTACCGCCCTTGTCGACGCCGCAATGCCGCTGCCCTGCCCCGGAGATTGCGACGGCGAGCGCGACGCCCATCCGTCCTTCGCTGCCGATAATGCCGATGCTGGTCATGACCCAAATCCCCGTTCGCCCCGACCCCGGATCCCGTCCGGGGGAGGGTCGTCCTTGCTAAACCGCCGCTTTGAAGGAAGAACGGTCCTTCGACAAGCTCAGGACGAACGGAGTTAGAGTGTCCCCGATCCAGAACATCGTTATCCTGACGGGCGCAGGGGTGTCCGCCGAAAGCGGCATCGACACCTTTCGCGACGCCGGGGGCTTGTGGGAACAGCACCGCGTCGAGGATGTGGCGACTCCCGAAGCCTTTGCGCGCGACCCCGATCTCGTCCTGCGTTTCTACGACATGCGGCGCGAGGCGATCCAGACCAAGGAGCCGAACGCCGCGCACGTCGCGCTCGCGCGGCTCGACGCCGAATGGCCCGGCGAATTGCTGATCGTCACGCAGAATGTCGACGACCTTCACGAACGCGCGGGCGCGAAGCGGCTGGTCCATATGCACGGCGAGCATCTGAACGCTTGGTGCACCGGCTGCGACACACGGGCGCCGTGGACAGCTCCCCTGCTCGACCGGCCAGCCTGTCCGGTGTGCGGCGTGGCCGGGCTGCTCCGTCCCGACATCGTCTGGTTCGGCGAAATGCCGTACCGGATGGACGAGATTTATCATGCGCTGAACCGCGCCGACCTGTTCGTGTCGATCGGCACATCGGGCGCGGTCTATCCCGCCGCGGGTTTCGTGCGCGAAGCGCGTGCGGCGGGCGCGCGGACGCTCGAGCTCAATATGGAACCGAGCCAGGGCAGCTACTGGTTCGACGAGGCGCGGCACGGGCCGGCGACGGCGCTGGTGCCGGCGTGGGTCGAGGAAATGCTGGGTTGATTTCCACCGGAAGCTTTTCCGAATGTGCTCACACAAAGACACAAAGAGGGCAGTCCAGTACGAATGGCTTGTGGTAAACTGCCCTCTTTGTGTCTTTGTGTGAGATTTTTTTCAGCGCCGCGCGGCGAAAAAATCTCTTAGCAGCCCCGCCGCTTCGCCCTCGCCGATGCCGTCGTAGATTTCGGGGCGATGATGGATCGTCGGCTGCGCGAAAGTGCGCGGACCGTGGACGACCGCGCCCCCCTTCGGGTCGTCGGCGCCATAATAGAGGCGTGCGATTCGCGCGTGGGCGATCGCCCCGGCGCACATCGCACAAGGCTCGAGCGTCACATAGAGGTCACAGCCGTCGAGCCGCTCGTTGCCGATCTTGGCGGCCGCGGCGCGAATCGCGACGATTTCGGCGTGCGCCGTCGGGTCATGCGATTCGCGCGGACGGTTGTGACCCTCGGCGATGATCGCGCCATCCTTGACGATCACCGCGCCGACGGGCACCTCGCCCCATTCCGCGGCGATGCGGGCGAGGTCGAGCGCACGGCGCATCGGTTCGGGAAGCGGAAACGAGGGCATAAAAGCGCCCTATTCGCTTGACGAATCTCCGGCAAGCCGATAAGCGCGCGCCTTTCCCGGCTCACTCCGGTCCTGTTCTTCCCGATCTGCGGGAAGCGTCCGGACGCCGATCCGAAATTTTTTGACGAGGAAGAAGACGATGTCGCGCATCTGCGAACTGACCGGCAAGGGCCGCCAAGTTGGCCACAATGTCAGCCACGCCAACAACAAGACCAAGCGCACCTTCCTGCCCAACCTGCAGAATGTGACGTTGCTGTCGGACGCACTCGGCAAGGGCGTGAAGCTGCGCGTGTCGACCCACGGCCTGCGCACGGTCGAGCATAATGGCGGCCTCGACAACTGGCTGCTGAAGGCCGGCGACGAGCAGCTGTCGGCCGGCGCCCGCAAGGTGAAGAAGGAAGTCGCGAAGAAGCTGGCCGAAAAGGCCGCCTAAGCGCTTTCAAATCGCCAAAAGCATTCAGGCCGCCGGTTTACCGCGCGGCCTTTTTGCTGTCCGGCGCTTTTCCGGGCGGCAGATCGACCAGTTCGAACTGCAGCAGCAGGCTGCGCTGCCAGACGTTGAAATTATCGTCAGCGACGAGCCACAACCAGGTCCGGCCGCCTTCGACCGAAACCGCAGCGCCTTCGTAATTTTCGCCAAGCGGAACGGGCACGCGGCCGATCGTCTGCGCGTGCACGACCGCGTCCTTCGCGATATCGGCGGGGTCGACGATCGCGACGATCGTCGTGAAGACCGGGTCGAAACCAAGCCGCCGGTGCACGAGCAGGATGCGCCCGTCGGGAAGCGGGGCGGCGTCGCTGACCAGCCCGCGTCCGTCCGAATCATAAAAGAAGCGAATCGGCGCCGGCCCCGGCGCGGCGGGATCGCCATCATAAACCAACGCCTCGCGCCCGCGCGGATCGTCGTCGGCATCCTCCGAGAAAACCACCGTCCGCCCGTCGGCGAGCCGCGCCATCGCCTCGGGGCCGCGATTCGCGGGCCAGCGCGGCGCGGGCAGCTTGCGGCGCGCTTCGATGGTCGTCAGGTCGGCGTCGAGCCGCCAGATCTGGTTGATCCCTTCGAGCGCGATCCAGCTCTTGCCGCTTTCGGGGTCGACGAACAGCGCTTCGGAATCGACCATCGCCTTGCGCGGCGGGCGCCCGTCGGGGGTCGGCAGCGCGCCGATCCGGACATGCGACACCGCGCCGCCCGCGGCGAGCGTCAGCCGGGTCCAATAACCATTGTCGCCGATCAGCAGGAACGCGTCCGGCCCGGTCCGCGCGAGCGCCGAGAAGCCGCCGAAGCGGCTGTGCGGGCTGACGAGGTGCCAGCCGCGGACGAAGCGCATCGAGCCGGCCGTCCCGGGCGCGAAGACCAGCGGGCGCGCCGCCGCCGCCTGGGTAAAATTGTCGGTCGGAAAACGAACGGCAGCGCCGGGCATCGGGCCGAGGACGAGGAAGATCAGGGCGGCGAAGAACAAACGGCGCATCGCCGCGGGGTTAGGGCGGCAGTCCCGGAAAGGAAAGCGTTTCGGCGCAGAAAGCTGAACGCCAGCCAACAATGATGTTCAGGCTTCACTCAATGCGAATCGCCCATAACCCCTTCATCGACAACGCCCAGAAGGGCCCAACGACGAAAGAAGGAGAACGACGATGAAAAAGATGGTGACCCTCTCGATCGCCGCCCTGATGTCCACCGCGACGCTGGGCATGGCGGCTCCCGCCGCGGCACAGAATGGTTATTACGACCGCGACGGCTATTCGAGCTACGACGCGCGTTATGGGCGCGACGACCGCCGTTATGACCGCCGCGATTATCGCCGCGACAACCGCCGCGATTATCGCAGCAACCGCAACTATTACCGCGGTGACCGCCGCAACTATCGCCAGTGCGACAACGGCACCGGCGGCACCGTGATCGGTGCGATCGCGGGCGGTCTTGCCGGTCATGAAATCGCCGGTCGCGGCGACCGTACGGTCGGCACGATCATCGGCGGCGCCGTCGGCGCCATCGCCGGCCGCGCGATCGACAAGGGGAATGACGGCTGCCGTTAAGAGGCAGTCCCGACCCCCAATAATTTCTTTCCCTCCTTCGCCCCGTCCGGCCTTCGCCGGGCGGGGTTTTCTTTGCGCGACGGCGGCCGCGGGAGGCGAAGCTTGCCAACGGGACGGCGGAAGCCTAGGTTCGCTGCCAAGTGCACGTTCGCGGTTTTGCGGGCGCGTGAGCAGAACAGGTTATACTAGCCATGCGGCAAATGGCAGCGCCATCGGGGCGACCGCCGCGGCCAAGTTCAAGGACGGGGCCGGAGGCGAAAGGACGAAGCAAGGCAGGCGGCGATGCGCGCCCGATGCCGATCACGCGGCCGCGCAGCTATGCCGCAATCGATCTTGGCACTAACAATTGCCGGCTTTTGATCGCGCGTCCCCAAAATGGCGAGCTCGTCGTCATCGACGCCTTTTCGCGCATCGTCCGCTTGGGCGAGGGGTTGCACGGCAGCGGCAAGATCAGCGAAGCGGCGATGGACCGCACCGTCGCCGCGCTGTCGATCTGCGCCGACAAGCTGCGCCGTCGCCATGTCTCGCTGTCGCGCGCGGTCGCGACCGAAGCGTGTCGCCGCGCAACCAACGGCGAGGAGCTGGCTGAACGCGTGCGGCGCGAAACGGGCATCGTGCTCGACATCATTTCGGCCGCCGAAGAGGCAAAGCTCGCCGTGCTCGGCTGCCACAATCTGATGGAGCCCGGCGAAGGGCCGGCGCTGATCTTCGACATCGGCGGCGGCTCGACCGAACTGATGCATGTCGATGTGTCCGACCATGATGTGAAAATCCACGACTGGATCAGCGTGCCGTGGGGGGTCGTGTCGCTGACCGAACATGCGCCGCTTCCCGAAGACAGCCTTGCCGGACGGCAGGCCGCCTATACGCATATGCGCGACGTGACGCGCGATGCCTTTGCGGCCTTTGCGGCACGCGCCGAACGCTTTGCCGGCCAGCCACTGCGATTGCTCGGCACCAGCGGCACGGTGACGACGCTCGCCAGCGTCTTCCTCGACCTGCCGCGCTACGACCGCCGCGCGGTCGACGGGCTGGTCGTGCCGTGCGACGCGATGCGCGACATCAGCCGCCGTCTCGCCGATGCGAGCATCGCCGACCGCGCCGAAATCGCGTGCATCGGCCGCGAACGCGCCGACCTGGTCGTCGCCGGCTGCGCGATTCTGGAGAGCATCATCGACCTGTGGCCCGCCGCGCGCGTCGGCGTCGCCGACCGCGGCATCCGCGAAGGCATATTGCGCACGCTGGCGATGCAAGGTCGCGACATCCCTGTCACCCGCCGCGAGTATCGCAAATGAGCGGTGCGGGTGGAAAAGGCGGGGGCGCCAAAGGATCGGGGGGTCGCGGCGGGCTGCATGTGCGGGTCAAGACCGCGCGCAAGCGGAGCGTCTCGTCGACGCGCTGGCTGCAGCGCCAGCTCAACGATCCCTATGTGCGCCGCGCGCAGGCCGAGGGCTATCGCTCGCGCGCCGCGTACAAGCTGATCGAGCTCGACGACAAATTCGGCTTTATCAAAAAGGCACGCGCCGTCGTCGACCTTGGCATCACGCCCGGCGGCTGGTCGCAGGTCGTGCGCAAGGCAAATCCCCGTGCGCGCGTCGCGGGAATCGATTTGCTCGCGTGCGAACCGATCGAGGGCGTCGCGATCCTCGAGATGGATTTCATGGACGATGCGGCGCCCGACGCGCTGATCGAGGCGCTCGGCAGCGCCCCCGACCTCGTTATTTCGGACATGGCGGCGAACACCGTCGGTCACCAGCAAACCGACCATCTGCGCACGATCGGGCTGGCCGAGACCGCCGCCGATTTCGCGGTGCAGAATCTGCTGCCCGGCGGCGCGTTCGTCGCCAAGGTGTTTGCGGGCGGCGCCGACCACACGCTGCTGACGATACTCAAGCGCCATTTTACGACGGTCAAGCACGCCAAGCCGCCGGCAAGCCGCAAGGGATCGCCCGAGCTTTACGTCATCGCGCAGGGATTCAAGGGCCGCCGCAATGCCGGGGCCGCGGAGGCCGAATAGACGCAATCGATTGGACAAACCGGGGGGAAGTTTGATGAACAAATCGAGGCAATCGGTCGCGGCAGTAACGCTCGCTGCGTTGATGCTGGCATCGTGCGGCGGCGGTGGCAGCAGTTCGGGCACCGGCGGCGGTCCGGTTACCGTCACGCCGACTCCCACCCCGACGCCGACCGCCAGCTGCAGCCTGGCGTCGCGCCAGGCTTTTGCCAAGGCGGTGATCGACGAATGGTATCTGTTCCCGAACGACGTCGCGAGCGGCGTCAATCCGGCGAGCCACGGCACCGTCCAATCCTATATCGACGCGCTCGTCGCGCCCGCGCGGGCGCTGAACAAGGACCGTTTCTTCACCTACATCACCTCGATCGCCGAGG